>HF972634.1:0-1118 GCA_000432995.1 Clostridium sp. CAG:1013 | reverse complement strand
TGTTACGTTTTGTAACAGCCACTTTTCTTTTTCCCCATTCCCTCACTCGTCGTATAGATAGCACCTTTTCAGTGGCAGGATCTCGTCCAATACCCGAACCAGATACTCATTCCAGGTACGCCAATCGTGATCGTATCCTTCCAAGCACAAATATTGAACAGGGTATCCCAACTCTTGCAACTGCTTAACATCATCTTCCACCCGTTTGCGGATAAACTCCTTGCTACCGCAAATTATCGTGAAATCTGCCAGCGCCTCTCCCGATTCTTTTTTCCGCTTCGCCACAGGATAAAGATCATATGCAGAACCGGGGAAATTTTCAGCCTCACCAAAAGCTACCAAATAGGAAGGCATATATCTACGGAAATGATCTCCTGCCAATTCTTCTACCATAGTGCTTGTCTGAAGGGTCATCCCAATGCCTCCCGAAATATCCACACAGGCAGAAAACAGGTCCGGTCGCAGGATCGATACACCCAAAGCTACATTTGCCCCCATAGCATATCCCATAACAAAATTGTCTTCCCGTTTTGGGGAAGAAGGCAGTATAGTTTGAATAACACGGGGAAGTTCCTGTGTCAGATAGGTAAAGTAATTTCCCCCTGCACAATCCGTGCCAAAAAACTGGATATCCGGACAAACCAACATTACTTTGTTTTCCTGAGCGGCTCGCTCCAATGCAGCAAATCGATTTGTCACGGAGTTGTCTTCTCCGCCACCATGATACACATACACGGTTTGAAACTTCATGCCAGTCCGATAGGTATCCTGCATTACTTTTGTGATTGGGTTATGCCCATATCGTTCTGCTTCAGACGGATCGTAAAAACTCAAACCATCTGTTGGCAGCACAATCGTAACATTTACATTTCTTCCCACACATTGACTTTTAAAATTGTACTGGAGTAAAGCCACACAAATCCCTCCTTTGGTTTTCTCTATTATCCAATAAAAAGCTGCTATTTTTCTATAAGAATCAAGGGATGTCTTATAAAAAATCAGATTTCATACTCGCCAGACAAACCTAAGGCATTCACGCAGGACCTTTCTCTGTTTCACCTCTATGAGAATCCTATTTCAAATTGTACTGTTTCTATTTGGCAAAAAGACGTGCCGCA
>HF972633.1:1045-5293 GCA_000432995.1 Clostridium sp. CAG:1013 | reverse complement strand
GGAAGTTAAGCTCGCCGGCGCCGAAGATACTTGGCTGGTGACGGCCCGGAAAAATAGGTTTTCGCCAACACAAAAGAGAAACCACTCGCGGTTGCGGGTGGTTTTTTTGTTTTATTTCAAAGCCGCTTTTTCGCCAAGATTTTCCCGCTTTTCCCTTGACTTAACCCCCCATATGACGTAAACTTAGGATACTGGAATTTTGTAAACCAAAAGGGGGATTCACCCATGCGAAAAGGTCGTTTTGGCATTGTATTATGTCTCTATCCCATCCTGGCTTTTGCCTGTGTGATCATCGGTCAACCCATCCTGTGCGCCCTGGTTTTTGGCGTCGCTCTTTTCGCTGAGCGGGACGAGTGGGCCAGCCGTCAGACACTCCAGGCTCTGGTCCTGTGCGCGGTCACGGAATTGGCTCAATCCGTACTGCTGTACGTGGTGGATCTCTTCCCCAAATATATCACCGCTTTCCGTCTGCTGGGTATTTTGCTCAACATCCTTTCCGGCGTCATCTATCTGGGAGCTATCGTGTTCAGCATCCTGGCCATCCTCCGAGTGATGAAAGATCGGGAAGCCGATCTTCCCCTGGTGGCCGATCTGGCCTTCCGGGCCTTCGGCAAACGGAAGCCTCGTCCCGTGCCTCCTATGCCCGGGCAGTTCGTTCCCCCTTATCCGCAGCAGGGTCCCGGTCAGCCGGTGCCCCCTCCCTATCACCAGCCTTATCAGCAGGGAGCTCCTAACCAGCCTCCCTTCCACCAGGCCCCGCCGGCACAGCAGCCGCCTTTCCAGGCGCCCCCCCAGCCCGGCCAGCGGCCTGATGATTCCAACAATTCTTAAGCAGTCACTCTATCGAGGGATGTAACGGGGAGCCCTTCGGCTCGTAGTCGGGTCGAGGGGCTTTTCTTCCCTCTATTTGTCCAAATATCTCCGTAGGAGGGTTCGGCGTGGTATTTTCCTCCCTGGTATTCCTGTGTATCTTCTTCCCCCTGCAAATGCTCTTTTACTACCTGGCCAAGAGCATTGAGGCCCGCAACACGGTGCTGATCCTGTTCTCCCTGGTGTTCTACGCCTGGGGGGAACCTTTCTTCATCGTGCTGCTGGTATTCATGTGCTTCGCGGACTGGGTCATTTCCCAATTCATCTACAAATACCGAGGTACCGGGAAAAGCAAGGCCTTTTTAATCCTTGGCTGCGTCATTGACCTGGGCCTTCTGGCCTTCTTCAAATACACCTCCTTCCTGCTGGGAGAAACTAACCAGTGGTTTGGCTTCCCCAGTGTGGTGCCCAAGATCGCTCTGCCCATCGGTATCAGCTTCTACACCTTCCAGCTGCTGAGCTACATGGTGGACGTTTACCGGGGCGAGGTGGCGGCCCAGCGCTATTTCCGCCGGCTGCTGCTGTACGTGTCCCTGTTCCACCAGTGCATTGCCGGGCCTATCGTCCGGTACAAGGACGTTTCCGAGCAGATCCTCGCCCGCCACGTGGACAGCCAGGACATGCGCAACGGTATCAACCGGTTCGCCTCCGGACTGGCCAAGAAAGTGCTGCTGGCCAACGTCTGCGGCTCCATCGCCAGCAAGACCATTTTAAGCGGCGCTTTGGCGGACCAGGCCAAGAACCTGCCCACTCTGGAAAACGCCTCCGCTTTGACCCTGTGGCTGGGCTGCTTCGCCTACGCTTTGCAGATCTACCTGGATTTCTCCGCCTACTCCGACATGGCCATTGGCATGGGCCTGATGGTAGGCTTCCATTACAAGGAGAATTTCAACTATCCCTATTTGGCCAATTCCATCACCGATTTCTGGCGGCGTTGGCACATGAGTTTGTCCTCCTTCTTCCGGGATTATGTCTACATACCTCTGGGCGGCAACCGGAAGGGCAAACCCCGTCAAGCCTTCAATCTTTTGGTGGTTTGGTTCCTCACCGGCATGTGGCACGGCGCCGGCTGGAACTTCATCCTCTGGGGCCTGTACTACTTCCTGTTCCTGGCCTTGGAGAAATTTATCTTCCCCGGCCTTCAGAGACTGCCGGCGTTCTTCGCTCATCTGTACACTCTGATTGTGGTATTCTTCGGCTGGGTGCTGTTCTACTTCACCGATTTCACTCAGGGCTGGGTGGTGCTCAAAGGACTTTTCTGCCTCAACGGCAACGCCCTGATCAATTTCGAGAGCCAGAACATGGTGCTCAATTACCTGTTCTTCCTCATTGTGGCTGTGATCGCCTGCACGCCCCTTCCCCGCCTGCTCTATCACCGGGTGTGCTCCTCCACCAACGGGGGCGCCATCGCTTTGGGCACGGTGCTGGAATGGTGTCTGCCTGTGGCGGCGCTGGTCTTTTCCATCAGCTATCTGGTAGGGGATTCCTACAATCCCTTCCTTTATTTGCAGTTCTAACCCATTGAAAAGGAGATGAAGCCATGCGTCACGCCAAGCAGTACAAGCGGGGCTCACGGGGAAAAGCGGCGATCTTCTTCCTGGCGCTATTCGCCTTTGGGATCTTCTCCATGCTCCTTCCT
Organism: Clostridium sp. CAG:1013; assembly: GCA_000432995.1. GTDB lineage: Bacteria > Bacillota > Clostridia > Oscillospirales > Acutalibacteraceae > Acutalibacter. The sequence goes on along the minus strand of HF972633.1, from coordinate 2,784 downwards.
CTGCGACCCACAGAATCTTTAATGGAAAAACGAAAACTTACTGAGTTTCCCAAGTTTTCCGTGGAATCTCTTGCCAATGGCGATTACACCAAGGGCATCGACACTTGGTTCGCCGATACCTTCCCCCTGCGGGACACCTTCTTCCAGCTGAACAGCTGGGTCCGGTCCCTGTACGGCATCAAGACCGTGGAGATCGTCGGCACTGTGGAACAGGGCGATGAGATCCCCGACGGCCCCTTTATTAAAGAAGATTAATCCTTTTTAAAGAATGATTTGAGAAAGGAGCATACCCATGCCTACAAATTACAACCCCCGCCGGGGCACTACTCCCGTCCACGGCTCCAGCACCCGGAGTTCCAGCGCCCGGCGCCCCTCCTCCTACTACGCTCAGGAGAATGACCGCTACATCCCCCGTTCTCCCCGCACCAACCGCCGGAAACGGAAAAGTGGTCCTCCCCCCATCCTGTATGTGGCTGTCCTGGTGCTGGTAGTGCTGATCGTGGCGATCGTGCTGCTGGTGAAGTCCTGCGGCTCTAAGCCGGAAGGCAGCGACACCTCCTCCAATTCCTCTCAGACAAGCTCCCAGACCAGCTCTGTGGACGGAACCTCTCAAGATCCCAACACTTCCTCCACCTCGGAGGGTCAGTCTTCCTCCACTCCCTCTGAGAGCGAGCCCACTCCTGCTCCCCAGGAAGAGCCCCAGGCTGATCCTGAGACGGTTGGCGCTCTGATGGTGGTAGGCGACACTGCTTATGAGTACTACAACTTCAACACCGACCTGGCAAACTCCTACATCACTGCTGTGGCGGACGCCGGTGAAAAACTGTCCGGCATTGCTACCCTGTATGACATGGTAGTGCCCACCAGCATTGATATCATGCTGCCGGAAAGCTATCTGGAAAAGAACGCGGACAAGATCAACACTTCTGATCAGCGGAAGGCCATTGAGGAGTATATCTATCCCTCCATCCAGGCCAACAACTCCAGCGTCAAGACCGTGTCCACCTTCGACACTCTGAAGGCTCACGCCAACGAGTACCTGTACTTCCGCACCGACCACCACTGGACCCAGCTGGGCGCCTACTACGCCTACACTGAGTTCTGCAAGGCCCGTGGCTTCGAAGCGGTGCCCCTGGAGGACTTTGATAAGAAGGAATACACCGGTTATCTGGGCAGCTTTTACAGCTCCAGCTCTGAAGCCGCCGCGGCTCTGGGCGGAAACCCCGATACTGTGGAAGCCTATATCCCCAAAGCTAACGTGACCCTGAACGCCACCCAGAGTGACGGCCAGGTACTGGAAAACTGGCCTCTGATCGCTGACGGCGACGAGTACGGCGAGACCATGAAATACCTGATCTACGCTGCCGGTGACCAGCCCTACGAGGAGATCACCAACAACGACATGGAGGACGGCCCCTCCTGCATTCTGGTGAAGGAATCCTTCGGCAACTGCTTCATTCCCTTCCTGGTGAACCACTACAAGAACGTGTACGTGGTGGACTACCGCTACTACACCGGCACTGTGACCGCTCTGGCCCAGGAAAAGGGTGTGGATGACGTGATCCTGCTGAACAACATCTCCATGACCCGCAATGAAGGCCTGATCGACAATTTCACCAACATCTTCTAAAGTGAATTAAGAATGGGAAATCCCCGGCAGATACACTCTGCCGGGGATTTTTTGTTTCGCGCGTCACTGCTCTTGGGACAGGGTCACATCCACCTGGACTACTTTCCCG
>HF972633.1:0-1020 GCA_000432995.1 Clostridium sp. CAG:1013 | reverse complement strand
GCTTTTGAGCAGCCAGGATCAGGGTTGTGCCGCCCTTCTCCTGAGATTCCGTCACAAGGGAGCTATCTGCCACGACACCGCCCTTTTCATCAAAGGTGGAGCCGATCTCCCAACTATCGGACACGCCAAATAAGGCCTCCTGCTGGCCGCTGAGGGCCTCGTAAAGGGCAGTCAAGTCCTCTCCCTGGGCTGTGAGTGTACAGGAGGAGAGCAAGTCGTTCTGGAAGGTAACAGAGGTCTCAAACTGCTGGTCCTCCAAGGTACGAGGACCGGCGTCGTAGGTTGCGAGAGTATAGGACCCATCGGGTGTGGAGACCTGCTGGATCTCTCCCTGGGTGAGCAAGGACATCCCCTCCGTGACCAGGAACACCTCCACGGGCATGTCATAGGCCAGGCCCGGAAGGATAAAGCCGTTATTTTCGCTCAGAAGGTCCTGGAAGGCCAGTTTCTCCTGCTGGGCATATACATCCACCTCTTGAGAGAAAGAGGGGCTTTCCTGAGGCTCCTGGACCATCATAGAAGAAGAGGAGCTGCTTTGAGGGGTTGCGCTTTGCTGATCGGTATAGCTTTCAGCAGCGGCCACACTTTCCACAGGCTGTGAGGACACTGGGGAGGAAGGTTCCTCTCGATCCTGGCAGCCAGCAGCAGCCAGACACAGGGCCAAACACAATACGATCCACAGAAACGGGCGTTTATTGATCCTCATAGGCTTCCTTCTTTCCTGCTTTTGAGAGTATCTTAGCAGAGATGTGGAAAAATAGCAAACAAAAAACCGCCGGGCGGCTCACCAGGCGGTTTCAGAGGGTTGAACTGGAGGATAACAAAAAAGGCCATCCTTTTGGATGGCCTCTGTACCCTGAAAACTGAATAAAGCTGAAAGAGAAGGGATCGAGAAGCGCATTTCTTGCTGATCCAAGAGAAACTTGGTCAAGCCCTCGGCCTATTAGTACTGCCAAGCTGAACATGTTACCATGCTTACACACGCAGCCTATCAACCTTGTAGTCTACAAGGGGCCTTAC
>HF972632.1:40754-43230 GCA_000432995.1 Clostridium sp. CAG:1013 | reverse complement strand
CGGTACGAACAACCAGAACAAGAAACCGTACAGCCACTATACTTGCAGCCAATACGGACAGGGATTAAAACGATGTTCTTCCCACTATATCCGCTATGATTATCTCTACCACTACGTTCTGATGAGAATACAGGATTTGTGGAGACAGGCGCAGGTGGATGAAAAGGAGCTTCTGCATCGTTTGCTGAAAGGGAGCGAACAGGAGCTTGCCGCCAATGCCAAGAGACAGAGCGCAGAGCTTACAAGATCCGAGAAGCGCAGAACAGAGGTTGACCGCAAGTTTGCGAAGCTGTATGAGGACTGGTCGGACGGTCGTATCACGGAGTACAACTTCAACATGATGTCTCAGAAATATCAGACCGAGCAGCAGGAGCTTGTCGAGAAGATCGAAAAGTTGTCTGCCGAGCTTGAATCTGAAAAGCAAACAACTGTCGATGCGGAAACTTGGATTTCTCTTATCAAGCAGTATGCCAATCCCACCGAACTGACAGCGGAGCTTCTGAATACGCTGATTGAAAAGATCGTGATTCACGAAGCAACCACCGTGGACGGTATGCGTGAGCAGAATATTGACATCTACTACCGTTTTATCGGCAAAATTGAGTAAAAACAAAGATATGAGTGCCTATGCAAGTAGGCGTAGGCACTCGTACATAACCAATATCTTTAAGTGCGGGAAACGGGGGAGACTCTGCCGGACATCCGACAGTCCAAGGGCTTGGCGGTGTTGTATCACATGACACTGGACGAGTTGATCGAGTACGATTTTGACCAGCAGCAGGCCCAGCAGATGATCGACAGCGTCAGCGAGGAAGCCCAGGCCAAGATCGACTGGAACAAAGTGTGGAGCAAGAAATACCCTGTGTTGGCTACCTACCATCAGAAGGTCCGGGTGGAGGACTACGCCCCTCAGCTAAGGGAAATGCTGACCCAGATGCAGGTGGATTACGGTTATAACCACACCGATGCCCTATTGGTGCTGAAAGATATCCTGGCCCGTGTATGGAAAGGCCAGGTGTAACAGAAAAGCGTGACAGAAAGACGCCCTGGTTTCATCGTGAAACGAGGGCGTTTCATAATGCCGGTTTTTGACAGTCTTTTTTCTTGTGGGGTGATATCATGGGTCCCTGTTGGCCGAGAGTCATATTTTTTCGGCCTGTCCCATAGGGATAGTACCATGAATTAAAACGACACAAGGAGATTGACTCATGAAACGATTGTTAGCGTTAGTTCTTGTTGGCCTGCTGCTTCTTACTGGTGTGACTGCGTCCGCTTCGGGGTTGTCAGATCATATCCAGGTGACTGGTTACGATCCCAAAGTGGATTACACGGCAGCTATCCAGCGCACGCTCAAAGACGGCGGAGCCTACGCCATGCAAGTGGGAGCTATCTACGAACAGCAGCGGAACCTGAAGATCCAAGATCTTAAGCTGGACCTGGAGGAGACGCATTATTTTGAAGAATACACCACGGCAGAGGAGATCCTTCAAGCCATAGAGGAGGATCAAAAGCCGGACTATACGGAAGAGGATCTGGATCTGCTGGCGCGAGTGATCTACGCCGAGGTGGGCTGTACCTGGATCCCGGACTGGGTCCAGCGGATGGTAGGCAGTGTGGTGCTCAATCGGGTGAACAGCAGCTATTATCCCAATACCATCCGGGAAGTGATCTACCAGCCGGGCCAGTACGCTCCCACTTGGGACGGTTCAATCAACAAGACCCCCGATGCCCGCACCATTGAAAACGCCCGGTACCTGCTGGAAAACGGCAGCATTTGCCCAGCAAACGTGGTGGGGCAGAATTCCATCATTACCGGAAGCGGCGTCTATAAATCGTACAAGGACCCCATTCTTCAAACCACGGTTTATTTCTGCTATATGTAAGGTGATGCCAGACCTGTAAGGAATGAGTTCTCTGAAAAATGTTTTCCAAGTCTCGGCAAATCTACGCTTGACAACAGCCAGCCTGGATGCTATAATATCCAACGTTGGTTATGCGCGAGTGCTGGAACTGGCAGACAGGCACGTTTGAGGTGCGTGTGTCTACGACGTACGGGTTCAAGTCCCGTCTCGCGCACCAAGCGAAAACGGACTTCACAGTTGTGAGGTCCGTTTTTTTGTTTCATGCAATGAAAATGCCCCAGACCTGTACCCACAAAAGGGCTTGGTCTGGGGCATGCTTTATGTTATCCTTCTTCGCAAAGTTTCAGGAAAAACTCAAAAATGTACCGGCCGTCCACAGTGTCCTCTCGACGCAGATCGAAGGACATCCGCTCGGGATGCCACTGGACGCCGTAGATGCGTTTTTCCGGCCATTCCACCGCCTCCACGATGCCGTCTCTTTCGGAACGGGCTACCACGCGCAAGCCGGGAGCGATCCGCCCCAAGGCCTGATGATGGGCGCTGTTCACGGAGAATTCCCCGCCGTAAAGGGAGAAAAGGAAGCTGTTTTCCTCTGCGGTCACCTTGTGGGTCCT
>HF972632.1:35517-40728 GCA_000432995.1 Clostridium sp. CAG:1013 | reverse complement strand
GCCGATGACAGGATCGTGGCGGTGTTCAGCGGCTGTGGGAATGTCCTGGATCAGTTCGCCGCCCAAGGCAACGTTGATCATTTGAATCCCTCGGCAGATGCCCAAAATAGGTTTGCCCCAGGAAGTGAAATCGGAGACCAGATGGAGTTCCGCGGCATCACGCTGCAAGTCAGGCTCTTCGCTGCCTGCGAGCGTCTGGCCGTACCGGGCCGGGTCGATGTCGCCGCCGCCGGGAAGCAGTAGAGCGTCGCAGTCTTTGGCCTGGGAAATGTCCAAGCTGAAAATTCCCTGCGCGCCACAGCCTTCCAAAGCATTGGCGTAGTTTTTCATTTTATCCCGTTCTCCATATACAAAGATCTTTATCATATCGGATCCTCCATTTCGAAAAGTGTTTCTTGCTGGATTTTGACAAATCGCCTCCCAAAATAAGGCGCTTTATTAACTATGCGCTATTTGGGGAAAATAATCAAGAGCTTTTTTGTGAAGGGGATGTTCAAGATTGATGAAACAATCGTCAGAAAAGGGACCAGCGGGGATGGTTATAGCCTTGTGTGTGTTAGTTGCTGTGCTTTGTAATTTTGGTGGGAGCGTCACAGGACAGCGAGTGATTGCGGACACGGCCAGGGAGACAGCTTTGGCCAACGCCTTGCCGGATCAAGGGGTGTTTCAGGATTACCGACAGCTTTCCGATCCCTTGCTCGTGTTGGTAAATGGGGAGGTCCCTCTGCCGGAGGATTGGGGGTTCCTGCCGTTTCTGGTGGACGATGAAGTGGTGGACCGGCGCATGGCGGAAGATCTTTCTCAAATGGTCCGCGATGCGGAAGCGGAGGGCGTGTGGCTGTGGGTGGCCTCGGGATATCGGAGCCGAGAGCGGCAGCAAGCGCTCCTGGATCAAGCTGTCCAGGAGAACCGGGAAGCTGGCATGGGGGAGGAGGAAGCCTTGGCGGACGCGTTAAAGACCTTGGCGATGCCTGGGCACAGCGAGCACGAGACGGGATTGGCTGTGGACTTTAACGACGTGAGTCCTGGATTCGCCAGTACGACGGCCAGCAGCTGGCTGAAAGATCACGCTTGGGAATACGGTTTTGTGCAGCGGTATGAAGGGGATAAGACAGATGTGACCGGTGTTGAGGAGGAGAGCTGGCATTACCGCTATGTAGGCAAGGACAATGCCGAAGAGATGAAGGGTTTGGATCTCTGCTTGGAGGAATATGTCCTTTACTGCAAGGCCCTGGGGAATATGTGAAAACCTTCCCAGATTTTTGCTGCTTTTTATTGCCAAAACCACCTTCTTTGCGCTATAATAGCTTTCATTAGTAAAAAAGCCTTTGTCTTTTAGTCGAGGCGTATCCAGAAAAGATATTTCAGGGAAAACACCGGGCTTTCCACGGCTCGGGAAGCGATAAGGAGAGGTAGAATATGGCAACAGTGAGAACGAGATTTGCCCCCAGCCCCACAGGCTTTATGCACGTGGGCAATCTGCGCACGGCGCTGTACGAGTATTTGGTGGCAAAGTCTCAAGGGGGAAAATTTGTCCTCCGTATTGAGGACACCGATCGGGAGCGTCTGGTGGAAGGCGCTGAGGACGTGATCTACAACACCTTGCGGCAGGTTGGGCTCCAGCATGACGAAGGCCCGGACCTGGGCGGGGAATACGGCCCCTATGTGCAGAGCCAGCGGAAGGATCTGTACAAGCCTTACGCTGAACAGTTGGTGCGTGAAGGCAAGGCCTATTACTGCTTCTGCACCAAGGAGCGGCTGGAATCCCTCCACAACGAGGAAGGTATTGGCGGATACGACCGTCACTGCCGTGATCTGCCCCAGGAGGAGGTTCAGCGTCTGCTGGACGCCGGCACGCCTTATGTTATCCGTCAGAAGGTGCCCCTTACCGGGTCCACCACTTTCGAGGATGCGGTGTTTGGTTCCATCACCATTGACAATAAGGAGATCGAGGACCAGGTGCTTTTGAAGGCGGACGGCTATCCCACCTACAATTTCGCCAATGTCATCGACGACCACCTGATGAACATCACCCACGTGGTCCGGGGCTGCGAGTACCTCACCTCCACTCCCAAGTACAACCTGCTGTACGAAGCCTTTGGTTGGGAGATCCCCACCTATGTTCACCTGCCCTTGATTATGGGCAAGAACGAGGACGGCAGTGTGTCCAAGCTGTCCAAGCGTCATGGCTCCACCAGCTTTGAAGGACTGATGGAGGAAGGCTATCTGGCTCCCGTCATCACCAACTATATCGCCCTGCTGGGCTGGTGTCCCAAGGACAACCAGGAGATCTTCTCCTTGGAGGAGTTGGTGAAAGCCTTTTCCATTGACGGCATCAGCAAGTCCCCTGCTGTGTTCGACTATGACAAGCTGAACTGGTTCAACAGCGAGTATATCAAGGCCATGAGCGAGGAGGAATTCACCTCCCATGCTATGCCTTATTACAAAGAGGTGTTCGGGGAAGAGGAGAAACCCTGGAGTGTACTTTACTCCATTCTGCCCGCCCGGATTTCTAAGTTCATCGAGATCCCCGGCCTGCTGGGCTTCCTGCGGGAGCTGCCCGACTACCCCGTAGATTTCTTCGTCAACAAGAAGAGCAAGACCAATCTGGAGAACTGCCCCAAAATGCTGGAAGCGGCCTTGGAGGCTCTGGAGCAGCTCCCTTCCTGGGAGCTGAATGATATCCACGAGACCTTGATTGGTTTGGCCGCCAAGCTGGAAGTGAAGAACGGCACGCTGTTGTGGCCGGTGCGCATTGCCGCGGCAGGCACCTTGGTCACCCCTGGCGGCGCCATGGAGATTCTGGCGCTTCTGGGCCGTGAGGAAGCTCTTCGCCGCCTGAAACTGGGCCTTGCCAAACTCCAGGGCTAAACCTGGTAAAAATACCCATCTAAAACGTAATCCCTTAGAAAGGAACCGTGAACAAAATGAGTGAAAAAGTAAATTTTGACGAAGTGGTCTCCACCAACTTCATCGACGAGTTTGTGAAAGAGGACATGGGCCCCGGCGGCCGTACTGAGGGGATGCGAGTCCACACTCGTTTCCCACCCGAGCCCAACGGCTATCTGCACATCGGCCACGCCAAGGCCATTTACATCGATTTCGGCACTGCCCAGCGTTTTGGCGGCATCTGCAACCTGCGGATGGACGACACCAACCCCACCAAAGAGGACGTGGAGTATGTGGATGCCATCAAGGAGGACATCCACTGGTTGGGCTATGACTGGGACGATCGTTTCTACTATGCTTCCGATTATTTTGAAGATATGTACAAGGGCGCGGAGGAGCTCATCGAGAAAGGTCTTGCCTATGTGTGCGAGCTGACTCCCGAGCAGATGAAGGAGATGCGTGGTGACCTGACCACCCCCGCTACCAGCCCTTACCGTGACCGTCCCAAAGAGGAGAGCCTGGATCTGTTCCGCCGCATGCGGGCAGGGGAGTTCCCCGATGGCCGAATGACTCTGCGTGCCAAGATCGATCTGGCTTCCGGCAACTTCAATATGCGTGACCCGGTCATCTACCGAATCAACCACTCCAAGCATCACCGCACCGGGGACAAGTGGTGCATCTATCCCATGTACGACTACGCTCATCCCTTCGAGGACGCTATGGAGTGCATCACTCACTCTCTGTGCTCCCTGGAGTTTGAGGACCACCGTCCCTTCTACGACTGGGTCATTCAGAACGTGACTCTGCCCTCTAAGCCTCGTCAGATCGAGTTTGCCCGTCTTGGCATCAACAACACGGTGATGAGCAAGCGGAAGCTGCGCACCCTGGTGGAGGAAGGTTATGTGGACGGCTGGGACGATCCCCGGATGCCCACTCTGTGCGGTCTGCGCCGCCGGGGCTATACTCCTGCTTCCATTCGGAATTTCAGCGAGCGCAACGGCGTGTCCAAGGTGAATTCCACGGTGGAGTACGCTTTCTTGGAGTACTGCTTGCGTGAGGACCTGAACCTGAACGCTCGTCGGGCCATGGCTGTGCTGGACCCTGTGAAGCTGACCATCACCAATTATCCCGAGGGCGAGACAGAGCTGTTCGACGTGGAGAACAACCCCAACAATCCTGAGGAAGGCACCCGTCCCGTCAGCTTCTCCCGCACCGTCTACGTGGAGCGGGAGGACTTCCTGGAGGAGCCCATCCCCAAGTACAAGCGTCTCTACCCCAATGGACCTGAGTGCCGCTTGAAGGGCGCTTATCTCATCCGTTGCACTGGCTGTGTCAAGGACGAGGCCGGCAACGTGGTGGAGATTCTGGCGGAGTATGATCCTGAAAGCCGGGGCGGCAATCCTGCCGACGGCCGGAAGGTGAAGGGCGCCACCATTCACTGGGTGAACGCCGCCGACGCTCTGGACGCGGAGATCCGCCTGTATGACAATCTGTTCACCGTAGCCAACCCCGATGAGGGCAATTTCCTGGATTATCTGAATCCGGATTCCCTCAAGGTACTGAAGGGCTGCAAGGTGGAGCGTGCGCTGGAAAACGCCAAGCCTGGAGAAAATTATCAGTTCTTGCGTCAGGGCTATTTCTGCGTAGACAGCAAGGACAGCGCTCCCGGTGCGCTGGTGTTCAACCGTTCCGTGAAGCTGAAGGATAGCTTTAAGCCGGGCAACTGATTTGTATTACTGAAATTGAAAAAGGGAATGCCGTAGTTTGCGGTGTTCCCTTTTTTGTTATACGATTGTCACCCTGGCTTGCAGATGACGGTTGACAATGGGAGCGCTCCGTGCTAAAGTGAACATAACGCGCGTAATAAGAGGAGGACCTGTATGTCTGTCACTGAAGATGTTTTGGATCTGCTGGAAAATGCAGACGGACCTGTTTCTGGAGAGGAAATGGCTGAAAAGCTGGGAATCACCCGCAATTCCGTGTGGAAGGCTGTTGGTAAGTTAAAGGAAGCCGGGTACGAGATTGAGGCGGGCACTAACCGGGGCTATCGCCTGGTGTCCTCCGGTAACGCTTTAACGCCCCAGGCAGTCCGGCGGCTGTTGACCGGTCCCGCCAGAGGATGCGCCATCGATGTGCGGGATTCCGTCACCTCCACCAACACGGTTTTAAAATCCATCGCCGAGCAGGGCGGAGTGGAAGGCATGACCCTCATCGCCCAGCAACAGACTCAGGGTAAGGGACGTCTTGGCAGGACCTTTGTGTCTCCCAAGGGTACCGGTATCTACATCAGTATGCTGCTGCGCCCCAAATTCTCCGCGGAGG
>HF972632.1:24937-35454 GCA_000432995.1 Clostridium sp. CAG:1013 | reverse complement strand
GGAAGCCATCGACGCCGTCACTGGCCGCCATGCCATGATCAAGTGGGTCAATGACGTGTATCTTCAGGGTCGAAAAGTCTGCGGTATCTTGACGGAAGCTGCTGTGGACTTTGAGAACAACGGTCTCCACTATGCTATTGTGGGCATCGGCGTAAATATCCAGGAACCTGTGGGAGGTTTCCCGCCGGAGATCCGGGAGGTGGCGGGCGCTCTGTACCAAGGAGAAGTTCCTGCCGGTGTGCGGACAAGGCTGGCAGCGGAGATCATCAACCGGTTTTTCGGGTTTTATGAGCATCTGACCCAGCGGCCCTTCATGAAGGCCTACCAGGACCGGTCTCTCCTGACCGGGCTGGAAGTTACCTTCGCTCAGGGCGACCAGATCCGGGAAGGTCTGGTGCTGGGTGTTGATGATGAGGCTCGTCTGCGGGTTCGCTTGCCGGACGGAGAGGAAAAGCTGTTCTCCGCTGGCGAGGTGGATATCAAAAAAGATTTTCTAGAGCGGCTGCGTAGGGGAGAGGAGTAAGCTCCCCATGCCGTTCAAAAAAGGAGTATGGGATGATGAAGATTCATTATAAAAACAAAGTGCAGAAGATGGTGATGGTAGCCGTGTTCGCTGCAGTGATGGCAGTGCTGTCCCAAGTTTCCATCCCTCTGCCCACGGGTGTTCCGGTGACTTTGCAGACCTTTGCGGTTGCCTTGTGTGGCTATACCCTGGGCGTAAGTATGGGTGGGACCGCGTTGGCGGTATACCTGGCTATCGGCGCTGTGGGAGTGCCTGTGTTTGCTGGATTTGGCGGCGGCGTAGGGGCGTTTCTGGGTGTCACTGGCGGATTCCTTTGGGGATTTTTCCTCATGAGTCTGCTCTGCGGTCTGGGGACCCGTTTCCAAAACAAATGGCTTTCCCTGGTGCTGGGACTGGCCGGTCTGCTGGTCTGTGACCTGTGCGGCGCCATTCAGTTCTCGGTGTTGATGTCCACTTCGCTGCCTCAGGCGTTCCTGGTAGCTTGCGTTCCTTACCTCATCAAAGACGTGATCTCCGTGGTTGTGGGGTATTTCGCAGCTCAAGCTATTTTGTACAGCCTGAAAAAGGCAAAGCTGGTGTCGGCAGCATGATGCGTTTACGTGGGCACCATTTGTTTTGCACCACACTGTTTCAGGGTCATGGGTACGATGAGGCCTTCACAGCCCGCATGAAAGAAACGCTGGCTGCTTTGGAGGCGGGAACTCCTTTTACCTTGTGTCAGGGCAGTGACGTGCTTTGTGGAGCCTGTCCCCACAGGACTGAGGAAGGCTGCGCTTTGGGCACGGAGGATGTGCTTCGCCGAGACAAAGCGGCCTTGCAGGCGGCGGACCTGGCACCTGGAATGGAGCTCAGTTTTGCTCAAGCTGGGGAGCGGCTGAAGAAACTGAAAGAGGAACAGTGGCATTCTGTTTGCGGCGGCTGTCGCTGGCAAAAAGAGGGATTGTGCTCCTGGAAATTGTTTCAAGAGTATATGCAAAAACGGTTTGTTTAATATTTTGGAAATGCAGGTAGATCCGGGAAAAAACCGGGATCTGCCTGTTCTTTTTTTAAAATCCTCTTGCTTTCAGAAAAAGATTATACTAAAATAGAAACGAGCAAATCTGGAAAACTGCTTAAAATTTGTGGGCTTTGCGGCGCGTTTTCGGAAGTCTTAACCATTCTTTTCCGCGGCCTTAACAGCCAAGGCAAAGTGTACAAATTAAATCGCTAATTTAATATCGATATATCAGACCTACCAATTTACAAGGCCACGGGAATCTGTTAAAATATTGTCAAAGTCAGGGGAAAGAGGTGAGGAAAGTGCCGAGCCCCAGCGTTTCTAAGCAAACTCTGCAACGGCTTCCGACCTATCTCAGCTATTTGAAGAGTTTGCGAGACGCTCCCAAATACGTCTCGGCGACAGGAATAGCAGAAGCGCTGAACGTGAACCATGTGGTGGTGAGAAAGGATCTTGCCTCCATCAGCAGTTCGGGCAGGCCGAAGGTAGGCTATGTGCGCGAGGATCTCATCCGGGAGCTGGAGGATTTTCTGGGTTATGACAATGCCCAGGACGCCGTTTTGGTGGGTGCCGGCCAGCTTGGCAAGGCGCTCTTGGCTTATGATGGATTCTTGGAATATGGCCTGAATATTTTGGCCGGCTTCGATACAGATCCCTTAACGGTCAACACGGAGGTGGGGGGGAAGATGATCCTTCCCATGGACCGGCTGGAAGACCTTTGCCGGAGAATGAAGGTGCGTATCGGCATCATTACGGTGCCGGGCGAACACGCTCAGGCGGTGTGCAGCTTGTTGATCAAAAGCGGGATTCTGGCTGTTTGGAACTTTTCTAACGTCCATTTGGATGTGCCGGAGGGAATTCTGGTACAGAATGAGAACATGGCCGTATCTCTCGCCCTCTTATCAAACCATTTAAAGGAAAGATTCAGCACAAAATAAATAAAAAAGGATGGATCATTTCATGAACACGAAAACGACTTATGAAATTGTGGAAAACGCGGAAACATTCGAAAGAATGCTTGCCCGGGTGCGGGAGGCGCAGAAGATCTACGCCACCTATACCCAGGAGCAGGTAGACAAGATCTTCCGCGCCGCCGCCATGGCTGCCAACCTCCAGCGTATCCCGCTGGCCAAGATGGCTGTTGAGGAGACCGGCATGGGCGTTGTGGAAGACAAGGTCATCAAGAACCACTACGCTGCCGAGTATATCTACAACACCTACAAGAACACCAAGACCTGCGGCGTGATCGAAGAGGATACTGCTTACGGCACCAAGAAGATCGCTGAGCCCATCGGTGTTGTCGGCGCTGTTATCCCCACCACCAACCCCACTTCCACCGCCATCTTTAAGACTCTGATCTCCCTGAAGACCCGCAACGGCATCATCATCAGCCCCCATCCCCGTGCCAAGAAGTGCACCATCGAGGCTGCTAAGGTGGTCCTGGAGGCCGCTGTGAAGGCTGGCGCTCCCGAAGGGCTGATCGGCTGGATCGACATCCCCTCCCTGGAGCTGACCAACACCCTGATGGCTGAGGCTGATATCATCCTGGCCACCGGTGGCCCCGGCATGGTGAAGGCTGCTTACTCTTCCGGTACTCCTGCTCTGGGCGTGGGCGCTGGTAACACTCCCGCCATCATCGACGACACTGCCGACGTGGTTCTGGCTGTCAACTCCATCATCCACTCCAAGACCTTCGATAACGGCATGATCTGCGCTTCCGAGCAGTCCGTGATCGTTCTGGATAAGGTCTACAAGGCTGTGAAGGATGAGTTCATCAAGCGCGGCTGCTATTTCCTGAACAAGGCCGAGACCGAGAAGGTCCGTAAGACCATCATCATCAACGGCGCTCTGAACGCCAAGATCGTTGGTCAGAAGGCTCACACCATCGCTGCTCTGGCTGGCGTGGATGTGCCCGAGACCACCAAGATCATCATCGGCGAAGTGGAGAGCGTGGACATCTCCGAAGAGTTCGCTCACGAGAAGCTGTCTCCCGTGCTGGCCATGTACAAGGCCAAGACCTTCGACGAGGCCATCGAGAAGGCTGAGCATCTGATCGCCGACGGCGGCTACGGCCACACCTCTTCTCTGTACATCAACGTTGCCGAGAAGGAAAAGATGGCCAAGCATCAGGCTGCCATGAAGACCTGCCGTATCCTGGTCAACACCCCCTCTTCTCAGGGCGGTATCGGCGACCTGTACAACTTCAAGCTGGCTCCCTCCCTTACCCTGGGCTGCGGTTCCTGGGGCGGCAACTCCGTCTCCGAGAACGTGGGTGTCAAGCACCTGATCAATATCAAGACGGTTGCCGAGAGGAGAGAGAACATGCTGTGGTTCAGAGTGCCTGAGAAGGTCTATTTCAAGAAGGGCTGCATGCCCGTTGCTCTGGATGAGCTTAAGACTGAATACAATCGCAAGAAGGCGTTCATCGTCACCGACACCTTCCTGTTCAAAAATGGTTATACCAAGCCCATCACCGACAAGCTGGACGAAATGGGCATCCAGTACGCCTGCTTCTATGATGTTGCTCCCGATCCCACCCTGGGCTGCGCTCTGGAAGGCGCCAAGCAGATCCGCGACTTCGAGCCTGACGTGATCATCGCTCTGGGCGGCGGTTCCGCAATGGACGCTGCTAAGATCATGTGGGTGCTGTACGAGCATCCCGATGCCGACTTCCAGTCCATGTCCATGGACTTCATGGATATCCGGAAGCGTATCTACAAGTTCCCCAAGATGGGCGAGAAGGCTATCATGGTTGCTATCCCCACTTCCTCCGGTACCGGTTCCGAAGTGACTCCCTTCGCTATCATCACCGATGAGAAGACCGGCACTAAGTGGCCTCTGGCTGACTACGAGCTGCTGCCCACCATGGCTATCGTGGACGCTGACAACATGATGACTCAGCCCAAGGGCCTGACCAGCGCTTCCGGTATCGACGTTATGACCCATGCCATCGAGGCTTATGTGTCCATCATGGCCACTCCCTTCACCGATGGTCTGGCTCTGAAGGCTATCAAGGCTGTGTTCGATTACCTGCCCTCCTGCTATGAGAACGGCGCCAACGATCCCTATGCTCGTGAGCGTATGGCTGAGGCTTCCTGCATGGCCGGTATGGCATTCGCTAACGCGTTCCTGGGCGTGAACCACTCCATGGCTCACAAGCTGGGCGCTTACCATCACCTGCCCCACGGTGTTGCCAACGCTCTGATCCTCACCGACGTGATCCGTTACAACGCCGCTGAAGTTCCCACCAAGATGGGCACCTTCTCCCAGTATCAGTATCCTCATGCCAAGGCTCGCTATGTGGAGGCTGCTCGCTTCGCTGGCATTCAGGGCAAGAACGACGACGAGGTCTTCGAGAACTTCATCCAGGCTCTGGAAGATCTGAAGGAAAAGATCGGCATCAAGAAGACCATCAAGGATTACGGCGTGGACGAGAAGTACTTCCTGGAGACTCTGGACGAGATGGTGGAGAACGCCTTCAACGACCAGTGCACCGGCGCCAACCCCAGATATCCCCTGATGAGCGAGATCAAAGAAATCTACCTGAAGTGCTACTACGGCAAGTAATAAAACGGAGGAGTTTTTACCATGAAACTGGAAAAGGTAATCGCTGTTCGTACTTCCAAGACCATCTATCGGGACGGTCAGTATGTCATCAAGGTGTTCGACGAGGGGTATTCCAAGGCTGATATCCTCAACGAGGCCCTGAACATTGCCCGTGTCGAAGAGACCGGTCTGCCCATTCCCAACGTGGAAGAAGTCACCAAGATCGACGGCAAGTGGGCTATCGTCACCGACTATGCCGAGGGCAAGACCATCGCTCAGCTGATGGCCGAGAACCCCGACAAGAAGGACGCTCTTCTGGAGCGCTTCGTGGACATCCAGATCGAAGTTCAGTCCAAGACCTGCCCCATGCTGAACCGTCTGAAGGAGAAGATGAAGGGTAAGATCGCCCAGACTGGTCTGGACGCCACCACCCGTTATGAGCTGGATTCCCGCCTGGCTGCTATGCCCAACCACAACAAGCTGTGCCACGGCGACTTCAACCCCACCAACGTGGTCATCTCTCCCGATGGAGAAAGCTACTCCATCCTGGACTGGGCCCATGCCACTCAGGGCAACGCCAGCGCCGACGCTGCTCGCACCTACCTGCTGTTCTGGCTGGCCGGCGAGATCGAGACCGCTGAGCAGTACCTGAACCTGTTCTGCAAGAAGACCGACACTGCTAAGCAGTATGTGCAGAAGTGGCTGCCCATCGTGGCTGCTTCCCAGTCCGTGAAGGGCAAGCCCGAGGAGCGCGAGTTCCTGATGCATTGGGTCAACGTGGTGGAGTACGAATAATCCACTGGTGTCCCGGGATTGAACAACTGAATATGTAACAGAAAGAGGCTCCGCGTCATGCCGGGGAGCGTGGCGCGGTCTCTCTTTGATTTCATGAAATGAACTTTTACCATTTTTAGGAGGATGAAATCCATGAAAGTCACCATTTGCATTGGAAGTTCATGTCATCTGAAGGGCTCCCGCCAGATCGTGGAGCAGCTGCAGTACCTGGTAAAGGAAAACCACCTGGAAGACAAAGTGGAACTGGGCGGTACCTTCTGCATGGGCAACTGCGTCAACGGCGTCAACGTGACTCTGGATGACAAGCTGTATTCCCTGTCTCCCGAGACCACCAAGGATTTCTTTGATAACGAAATTCTCGCCCGAGTAAAATAAATAACACAACGCAGGAAGCTCCATCAATGAATCGCCATTGATGGAGCTTGCCGTGCCCGGAACCTTATTTTGTGAAGTGAAAGGTTGTTCCCACATGGCTGAATATTTGAAATTAAAAAAATCCAACTGCGTAAACTGCTATAAATGTATTCGCCATTGCCCTGTGAAGTCCATCCGGTATTCCACAGGACAGGCGCAGATCGTCAACGACGAATGTATCTTGTGCGGCCAGTGTTTTGTGGTATGTCCCCAGAACGCTAAGGAGATCCGCAACGACGTGGCGGGCGCTGTCTCTCTGTTGAAGAGCGGTCCTGTCATGGTCAGCTTGGCGCCTTCCTTCGTGGCCAACTATCCTGGCGCAACCATCGCCACCATGGAGAAGGCTCTGAAGCAGCTGGGCTTTGCCGGCGTGCAGGAGACCGCCATTGGCGCTTCTATCGTCAAGACCGAGTATGAGAACATCGTCCGTGAAGGCAAGCAGGAAGTTATCATTTCCTCCTGCTGCCACTCTGTGAACCTGCTCATTGAGAAGTATTACCCCGAGGCTCTGCCTTACCTGGCCACTGTGCTGTCTCCCATGCAGGCTCACTGCCAGAAGATGAAGCAGGAGAACCCCGGCGTAAAAACCGTGTTCATTGGGCCCTGCATCTCCAAGAAAGCAGAGGCTGAAGATTATCCCGGCTATGTGGACTGCGTGCTCACTTTCGAGGAGCTGTCTGATTGGCTCAAGCAGGAGCAGATCGTCGTGGAGAAGGGGGAGGATCACCTGGATGAAAGCCGGGCTCGTTTGTTCCCCACTTCCGGCGGTATCCTGCGGTCTATGACCTGCGATTCTCCTGACTATACTTATATGGTGGTGGATGGCATCGACAACTGCATTGCCGCTCTGGATGACATCAAGGAAGGCCGTTTGAAGAAGTGCTTTATCGAGATGTCCATCTGTGCGGGTAGCTGTATTGGTGGTCCCGCCATGGAGCGGACCCAGCGTCGTCCCATTTCCGATACCATCGCGGTGGACCGCTATGCCGGTAAGAAGGATTTCGCTGTGGAGCAGCCCGCTACCGCGGACCTGATCAAGGATCATCGGTTCATTGGCCTGCATCGCCAGATGCCCGGCGAGAAGGAGATCCAGGACATCTTGAAGAAGATGGGCAAGAACACTCCCGATCAGGAGCTCAACTGCGGCGCCTGCGGCTACAACACTTGCCGTGAGAAGGCCATCGCTGTGTACCAGGGGAAGGCCAACATCAACATGTGTCTGCCCTTCCTGAAGGAAAAGGCCGAGAGCTTCTCCGATACCATTATCAACAACACACCCAACGGCATCATCGTGCTCAACGAAGATCTGGAAGTGCAGCAGATCAACTCCGCTGCCTGCCGGATCATGAATATCCGTCACGCTTCCGACGTGCTGGGTGACCAGGTCATCCGCATTCTGGATCCCAAGGTGTTCCTGGATGTGATGCAGACTGGAAAGAGCGTGCGGGACGAGAAAGTCTATCTCACCGAGTACAAGCGCTATGTGGAGCAGAGCGTCATCTACGACAAGAGCTACCACATCGTGATGTGCATCATGCGCGACGTGACAGAGGAAGAGCGTGAGCGCATGAACAAGGAAAAGATCAGCCAGCACACCATTGAGGTGACGGACCGGGTCATCGAAAAGCAGATGCGCGTGGTGCAGGAGATCGCCTCCCTGTTGGGCGAGACCACTGCCGAGACCAAGATCGCGCTGACGAACCTGAAGGATTCTTTGGCAGATGAATAACCTTTGCACTGACATCGGATATTTGAGCCTGAACAAATGGGGAGAACAGCTTTGCGGCGACCGTGTTGAGATCGTCGAGCAGGGGGAAAACTCCACCGTTATCGTTCTGGCCGACGGAATGGGAAGCGGCGTAAAGGCGAATATTCTTTCTTCCTTGACCTCCAAGATCATCTCCACGATGATGGCGGCCAATATGCGCCTGGAAGACTGCGTTTCCACCATTGCCTCCACACTGCCGGTCTGCGCTGTGCGTGGCGTGGCCTATTCCACCTTTACCATCATCCACATCATTGAAAACGAGGAAGCGGAGATCATCCAGTATGACAACCCTCTGCTGATCCTGATCCGGGACGGAAAGTTCGTTGAGATCCCCAAGACCGGAACGGAGATCGAGGGGAAGATGATCTACAAATCTAAGATCAAGCTCCAGGAGAACGACTTCCTGTTCACCATGAGTGACGGCACTATCCATGCCGGCGTGGGAGCGTCCCTGAATTTTGGCTGGGAGCGGAAGGACATCATCGAGTTTTTGGAGATGATGTACGACAAGACCTATACCGCAAAGACGTATGCCTCTATCCTGCTGGAGGAGTGCAATCATCTTTACGGCGGTCATCCCGGGGACGATACCACTGTTTGCGTGGTGAAGGTCCGGGATCGTTCCCAGGTGAACCTGATGATTGGTCCGCCTTCCGACCGGAAGGATACCAACAAGATGCTGTCGCTGTTCTTCTCCAAGGAAGGCAAGCACATTGTTTGCGGCGGCACCACTTCCACCATCACTTCGGAGTTTTTGAAGAAGCCCATGGTGGCCAACCTGGATTATTTGGACCCGGAGATCCCGCCCACTGCCAAGATCGAAGGCGTGGACCTGGTCACCGAAGGCGTGATCACTATCAGCAAGGTGTTGGAATACGCCAAGGATGTGATCACCGACAACACCTCCTATACCCAGTGGGGCTACAAACGAGACGGCGCCTCTCTCATTTCCCGAATGCTTTTTGAAGAGGCAACCGATATCAACTTCTTCGTGGGACGGGCTATCAACCCTGCCCATCAAAACCCCAACCTGCCCATCAATTTCAACATTAAAATGCGCCTGGTGGAAGAACTGAGCGAATGCCTGAAGAAGATGGGAAAGCGCATTAAAGTGAGCTACTTCTAAAAGACATCCTGCCAGAAAGGAAGGTACATAAATAATGGCCACAAAGCCCATTAAGGACAGAAAATTTGACACCCAGGTACAGTATCTCAAATACAAGGTGCTCCGCGAGGTAGCCCGGTACGCTTTTGAGGACCGGCTGCTGGACGCCTATACCGAGATCCCCAAGCTCATCGTGAAGGAAAAGCCCACTATGCGGTGCTGCATCTACAAAGAGCGCGCCATCGTGGGAGAGCGTATCAAGATGGCTATGGGCGGCGATAAGGAGAACCCCAACGTCATCGAGGTCATCGACATCGCTTGCGATGAGTGCCCCATGTCCGGTTACAATGTCAGCGACGCCTGCCGGGGCTGTATTGCTCACCGGTGCGAGGACGCTTGCCGCGTAGGAGCCATCACTTTTGACGAGCATCTGCGGGCTCATATCGACAAATCCAAGTGCGTGGAGTGCGGCCAGTGCGCTAAGGTGTGCCCTTACAGCGCCATTGTCAACCAGAAGCGTCCCTGTGAGAACGCCTGCAAGATCAAAGCCATCAGCATGGCGGAGAGCGGCGCGGCTCATATCGACAATGAGACTTGCATTTCCTGCGGCGCCTGTGTGTACCAGTGCCCCTTTGGCGCCATTGTGGACAAGTCCTTCATCCTGGACGTGGTGGACTTGATCAAGAAGAGCAACAATAACGAGAACTACAAGCTCTACGCTGTGGTGGCTCCCTCCATTTCCAGCCAGTTCAGCTACGCGAAACTGGGCCAGGTCATCACCGGTATCCAGGAGCTGGGCTTCTTCCACGTGGTGGAAGCCGCTCTGGGCGCTGACATGGTGGCTTATGCCGAGGCTGCAGAACTTGCGGAAAAGGGCTTCCTGACCAGCTCTTGCTGCCCCGCCTTTGTAGATTACATCGAGAAGCAGTTCCCCCAGCTGAAGGAACACGTTTCCCACAACCTGTCTCCCGCGGCAACCATTGCCAAGTATATCAAGGAGACCACTCCCGGTGCCAAGGTAGTGTTTATTGGGCCCTGCACCGCTAAGAAGATGGAATTCCAGAAGGAGAACGTGCGTCCCTATATCGACAGCGTCATCACCTTTGAGGAACTTCAGGCTCTGTTTGACAGCCGTGACATTGACCTCAAGTCTCTGGAAGAGGGCGTTTTGGATAACGCTTCCTACTACGGCCGTATTTTTGCTCGCAGCGGCGGTTTGGCTGACGCTGTGAAGCAGGCCCTGAAAGAGCAGGGACTGGACCAGAGCTTCGAGCTGAAGGCTATCTCTTGCGACGGCATCGAGGCTTGCCGCATGGCTTTGCTGAAGGCATCCAAGAACGTGCTGCCCTCCAACTTTATCGAGGGTATG
>HF972632.1:4376-24908 GCA_000432995.1 Clostridium sp. CAG:1013 | reverse complement strand
GGCGGCTGCATTGGCGGCGCCGGCTGCCTGACCCATGGCGACAAGAACAAGGCCGACGTGGACAAGTACGGCAGAGAGGCTATGGAAAAAACCATTTCCGACGCCATTGGGATGCTCCAGAAATAAGTTATTTGTCCTGCAAAAAAGGAGGGGATCAAACCCCTCCTTTTTCGTTTTTATCCTTGACAATAAGACTATTTTGGTGTATGTAAATGGCAAGAGATCCACATTGCAAACAGGGAGGAGTCCATTATGAAAGCTGCTCGTTTTTTGGGGAACGAGACCTTTGAAGTTGCGGAGCTGCCTCAGCCTCACGCTGGCCCTGGGGAATTGGTGCTGCGCAATAAAGTCTGCGGCGTCTGCGGGACCGACGTCCATATCTATCACGGGGAACCTGGTTCGGCCGATGTTTGTCCCCCCGTGGTGCTGGGCCACGAGTATTCCGCTCAGGTGGTGGAGGTAGGCCCCGGTGTGTCCGGCTTTGCTGTGGGGGATCATGTTACGGTAGACCCCAACATCTACTGCGGCTGCTGCGATCCTTGCCAGAATGGCAAAAAACAGCTGTGCCAGCACATGGAGGCTATCGGCGTCACACGGGACGGAGGTTTCGCTCAGTACAGCTTGATCCCCGCTTCCCAAGCCTTCAAGCTGGACCCCACTGTGTCCTTTGAAGCCGCTGCCATGGCGGAGCCTTTGGCCTGCTGTATCCATGGCATCGATCTGGCGGGGATCCGTCCCGGCCAAAAGGTGTGCGTGGTAGGAGGAGGCGCCATCGGGCTCATCATGGTCCAGCTGGCCAAGCTGTCCGGTGCCGCTAAGATCCTCCTCAGTGAACCCAACCAGAAACGCCGTGAAGCAGGCTTGGCTCTGGGCGCTGATGTGGCCATTGACCCCACTCAGCCCGGATGGGAAGCTGCATTTTCCCAGGAAATGGGGGAGGGAGCCCATGTGGTCATTGAATGCGTGGGAAATGTTCCTGCTGTAAAGAGCGCTTTTCAGTTTGCAGCTAAGGGAGCTACGATCCTGCTATTCAGTGTGCCAAAGGTGGGTTCCACCTTTGAGCTTCCCCTTTTCGACGTGTACAAGAAGGAGCTGACTATCAAAGGCTCCTTTGTGAACCCGGACACTCACGCTCGGGCAGTGGAGTTGATCAATCACGGGAAAGTGGACTTTGGGCCTATTATCACTCATCGGTTCACGTTGGATCAGCTGCCTCAAGCCATCGCCATGCAGATGAGTGACGAGTCCATCAAAGTAGTGGTAGAAGCGGAATAAAAAGTGCAACAAAAAGGCTCTCAGCGATAAGCTGGGAGCCTTTTTTATTTAGATTCGCGTTACAGCAATCGAGTTCCGTTGATGATGAGCTCGAACTGGAGCCCTAAGGTTTGGGCAGCCTTGCGGCAGAGCACCATGCGCTCCAGGAAGATCTCGAAATACTCCATCACCGGGCATATTTCCGTGGCGATCTCAATATGAAAGATACAGAGCTTTTGCTCCGGATCAATGTCCAAGTGAGATTACTCCACAGCGTAATTCACCCGGTCGTGGATATCAGCCTCCAGTACCGCGTCTTTCCGCACCCGAGAACGGCGCACGTCGCTTTTGTCAGAGAGGATCAACGCGGCGGCCAGAGGGTTTACCGGGAAAGCGGTTTTTTCGTCGTGGTGGCCAATAGCCGAGCACACCAGGCCGATTTCCTCCGGGGGCATGTTCAGCTTGTTCAGAAGGGTGAAGGCCATGAGGGCGCCGCTGTGGGCGTGATCCACCCGGTTGATGGAATTGCCGATGTCATGCATGTAGCCGGCAATGGCCGCAAGTTGGCAGTCCCGTTCCGGGTAACCCAGAGCGGTAAGGATCTCGCGAGCGGTATCGCTGCTGCGTTTCGCGTGGGCCAAACCGTGTTCTGTGATGCCGATGGCTCCCAGGCAGTCATTGCCTCGGAGGATATAACTGCGCAATTCCTGATTGGCGAAGATCTCCTCGGGGGTGACTTGGCTGTACTGCGTCATAGGCTTACTCCGCGGTCAGCATCCGGTACATGGCTTCCAGGCAGATCTCCGCATGGAGCTTGAACCGGCGCAGGTCCAGGAATTCGTTGCACTGATGAGCTTTGCTGTCAGCCTGATCCTTGAATCCAGCGCCGAAAGCAACGCCCTTGCCAAACATCTGACGGGCATAGGTGCCGCCGCCCATGGAGAAGATATCGCACTCCTCGCCGGTGATATCCTTGTAAGCGCCGGAAAGCAGGGTAACCAGCTGGCTTTCCTTGGGCAGATACAGAGGAGCAGCATCGGAGAGCAGCTCAAAGGTGACACCGCAGGACTCTACCTGCTCTTTCAGGATCGCGGAGATTTCCTCGCCTTTCTTTGTTGCGGGATAACGGATGTCCACGGTCAGGCTGCACTGGGCTTCGTCCACGTTCACCAGACCCAGGTTGAAAGTGAGAGGGCCGCTGGGCTCGTCGCTCATCTTTACGCCAATCAGTTCGCCGTCAGTGCACAGGCCGATCTTCTCGTGGATGAACCAGAAGAAATTGCCCAGCTGTTCCTTGGAGAATACCTTAGAAAGCAGGTCCACCAGATAAGAGGAGGCGTTGACACCTTCCCAGGGGGTGGAAGCGTGAGCGGCCTTGCCGTGGCAGACCACGTCTGCACCGTCAGCAGTGGGAGTGATGTCATACTTGCCCTCATCCTTTTTGGCCTGGGCAATGAGCTTTTCCACTTCTTCGGAAGAGCACTTCAGGCTGCACTCAGCCTTGAAAGGCACCGCGTTGGACACAGTACCGGAAACAAACGACTTCACCACAGAGGAATCGTTTTTGGAGAGTACATTGAAGCCCATGTGACCCTTTTCGCAATGGCAGATGCCGTAAGAGGCGTCAGGGGTGAAGCCCATGTCAGGCTTCTGCTCACTCTCGAAGTAGTGAGGCATGTCGTCCATGCCGATCTCCTCGGCGGAACCGAAGATCACACGCAGTTTACGGTTACCCTTAACACCGGCGTCTTTCAGAGCGCGCAGACAGTGGAGGGCAACGATAGCAGGGCCTTTGTTGTCGGAAACGCCTCGACCGTAAGCAAAATTATCGTCAATGACCATGGTATAAGGATCGGTGTCCCAACCCTCGCCGGCGGGGACCACGTCCAGGTGAGCCATGACCACGGCGTTGCCTTCGCCTTCGCCGTACTCGGCATGGGCGGCGTGATATCCTACATTTTTCGCCTTCAGGCCATAGCCTTCCGCCATAGCCACCACAGTGTCGATGACACGGGCGCACTCGTCGCCATAGGGATGTTCCCCTTCCTGAGGCTTGGCCACGGAGGGAATAGCCACCACGGTAGCCAGGTCTTTCAGAATATCGTCCCAGTAATCCAAGATCTTTTCGCCAAACAGCATATGTCAAAGTCCTTTCTCTTGTGGGTATCCTTCCCGAGTGGAAAGGTACGTTCTTACGATAAACTTTTTTTGTTCCAAAGTCAAGTTCAACTCTTGGAAAAGGAGGGGGAAAGAATGTTAAATTCTATTTGGTTCGGCATGATCGCTCTCAGCGTAGTCTGCGCGCTGATGACAGGCCGTCTGGGAGACCTTTCCACCGCTTTGATGGACGGCGCGCAGACAGCGGTGGAGCTGTCCCTGTTTCTTCTGGGGAGCATGTGCGCCTGGCTGGGATTTTTGAAGATTGCGGAGGAGAGCGGCCTGAGCCGGCTGATTGCTCGAGCCTTGGCGCCGGTGATCGGCAGACTGTTCCCGGAATACCGTGACGACGAGGACATCCAGGGGAAGATCTCCCTGAATCTATCTGCCAACCTGCTAGGCTTGGGCAACGCTGCCACGCCTTTGGGACTTGCTGCCATGAAATCCATGGCCCAGCGCAATCCCACGGATACTCCCACCCGGGGAATGATCCTTTTCGTGGTGATGAACACCGCGTCCCTCCAGCTGATCCCAGTGAACATGGCAGCCATGAGGGCAAGCTGCGGCAGTGTTGCGCCCTTTTCCATCCTGCCTCAGGTGTGGATCACTTCCGCAGCGTCTTTGGTAGTGTGTATGACAGCCTGTAAGCTGTTGGAAAGGAGTCCGCTGTGGAACAAGTAGGCGCCGCCGCTCTCCCTGTCATGGTGGGGCTTATCCTGCTTTTTGGATATGTGAAAGGCGTAGATGTATTCGACGTATTTTTGGTGGGTGCCAAGGATGGCCTACAAACCTCATTAAAGCTGTTGCCCACCCTGATCGGCCTGATCGTAGCGGTGACCATGGTGCGTGCTTCCGGCTTGCTGGAGCTCCTTTCCGATTTGCTTACTCCTTTGGCTCAGAAAGTTGGTGTGGCCCCGGAGATCCTTCCGCTGGCGCTGCTGCGGCCTATTTCCGGCAGCGGTGCGTCCGCTTATACCTTGAGCCTTCTCCAGCAGTTCGGACCCGACAGCGTAACAGGGAAGATCGCATCGGTGCTATCCTCTTCCACCGAGACCACCTTTTACGCTGTTGCCGTGTATTTTGGCGCCTGTGGATATAAGCGTCTCCGCCACACGCTGCCCGCCGCATTGTTGGGGGATGCCGCTGCCCTGGTGTTTTCTGTCCTTACTGTGGTGATGTTTGGATAAGGGCTTCATGGTGGGGAATAACAGCACCTCTCGGATGGCTTCCCTTTTGGGAGATCATGAGGTATAATGGTCCCAAAAGATACAGGAGGCGGCGGTATGATCGATCTTCACTTGCACCTTGACGGTTCACTCACCCCAGAACTTGTGACCAGACTGGCCCAGCTGCAAAATGTTCCCCTTTCCACGGAGGGAAAGGCGTTGGAGGAGCTCCTTTCCGTTCCTGCTGATTGCGCCAGCTTGAATGACTATCTGCGCTGTTTTGACCTGCCGGTGGCGGTTCTCCAAAGCGAAGACGCGTTGACGCTGGCGGTGGAGGATCTTTGCCGTCGTTTGGAGGCTCAGGGGCTTCTCTATGGGGAGATCCGCTTCGCGCCATCCCAGCACACTCGTAAAGGATTGACTCAAGCCCAGGCGGTGGAAGCGGCCATTGCGGGGCTGCCCGTGAAGAAAAAGGGGGAGTGGGGCTTTACTGCTCAGCTGATCCTTTGCTGTATGCGAGGTGGGGACGACTCTGCCAACCGGGAAACGGTAGAAGTGGCTGCTGGTTATCTGGGGAAGGGAGTGTGTGCCCTGGACCTGGCTGGTGCGGAGGCGTTGTATCCCACAGACGGGTATGCTGACTTATTCAGCTATGTTCGTTCTTTGGGCGTGCCGTTCACACTCCACGCCGGGGAGGCTGATGGACCGGATAGTGTTTGGCAGGCGCTAAAACTGGGAGCTTCTCGGATCGGTCATGGCGTGCGCTCCAAGGAGGATCCGGAGTTGGTCAAGTATCTGCGGGAGCATCGGGTTCCCCTGGAGCTATGTCCCACCAGCAACCTTCAAACAAAGGCTGTGCCGGATCTGGAACATTTTCCTCTACGGGAGTATTTAAAAGAGGGACTTCTGGCGACAGTCAACACAGACAACATGACCGTTTCCCGCACTACTCTTGCAGGGGAGTTTGAACTGCTCCGGTCTGCCGGTTTGACGGAAGATGAATACCATACACTGCTTCACAACAGTGTGGAAGCGGCGTTCTTGCCGACGGAGGAAAAGACTGCATTGAAAGCCGCTTTAAATGCTAGGCTGTGCCAGTAATACTACAAAAAGCACCGGACAAAAATCCGGTGCTTTTTTTAAAGTGGGGATTGCGCTTTAGATCATCAGATCACGAATGTACTTAATGGTGTACTTGACACCTTTTTCGCCCTTTTCACCCAGCCAAGTGGGGGAGTGGGGCTCGATGGACAGGTATCCATCATAGTCGTACTTGTACAGGATGGCGAAGAAGGCGCGCCAGTTGATGGAGTCAATGCCGGCAGGAGGATTGTCATAGGAGTTATTCCGCTGGGGAGAATCGGTAGAGAAAATCTCCTTCAGTTCGGGATGCGCCTTGATCAGCTGCCAGTTGGCCCAATGTTCCGGCTCTTTAGAGAGGCCGGTTTGGATTACGCCCTTAATGTGGACGTACTTGAAGTGACTGCCCCATTCCATGCCTTCCTCCATATAGGCGCCTTGAGGACCGCCGTGGACAAAGCTGTGGGAGGGGTCGTATTTGATGCCCAGGCCGGGCACTTCACTGAGGATCAGTTTCCACTGTTCGGGAGTGCGAATGTAGTTGTTGCCCATCATGCAGTTGACAATGGCGCATTCCATACCACGCTCTTTGGCGGCGGCAACGATCTGATTCAGCACCTTGATAGCGGCGGTGATATTTTTATAGTAGGAAAGCTCCTTTACATAGTTGACGCTGCACAGGTAATACTTTGCGCCCAGGAACTGGCCGAAATCCATCACACCCAGCACCTCGTCCCACTCGGCGGGGACAACATCGCCCTTTTCGTCCAGGATGGGGCTTGCCCAGCGGCCCACAGCACCTACTTCGATGCCGGTACACTGGCTGGCTTCCTTGAGAGCTTCCTTTTTGGAGAGCAGCTCTGCCTTGGGCATGCCACCGTAATCTAACGGATTGCAGTCAAATTCCAGAAAGTCCAAGCCAAGTTCTTTGGCGTGATCGAAACTTTCCGGTTCAGGACAAGCAATGATACCCAGTTTCATAACGAATTCCTCCTAAGATAATAGCTGTATTAAAAAATCAGAAAACCAGAAAAGGGCTTTCACAGATTTTTTTCCAAAGTGAGATTGCGCGTAGAAAGTCCCAGACTCTCGTAAAACGCTATAGCATTTTT
Organism: Clostridium sp. CAG:1013; assembly: GCA_000432995.1. Lineage (GTDB taxonomy): Bacteria > Bacillota > Clostridia > Oscillospirales > Acutalibacteraceae > Acutalibacter. The sequence continues at coordinate 18,139 of HF972632.1, read as the reverse complement.
ATTGAATGGCCAAACCGTCAGACTAAGCCGCTTTGCGCCAAAAATTTTTCCCCGGCGGATTCCTTCCTCCAAAAGCGCTTTGGCGATCCCCTGGTGCCGGTAGGCTGGATCCACAAACAGGTCTACCACATACAGGCCTTTCTCTCCTCGCAGAAGAGGGCTTTTAGGTGCCTCCCTAAGAGAAAGGGAGCAAATCCCCGCTGGGGTGTTGTCTACCAAAGCCAGAAGCCGTACCTCGTGGTCATCTGCCAATTCTCTCAGGTATTGATCCAGAGGAACGGGATGTTCCAGCGGTTGGAAGAGGTCGGGTCTGGCGTCTACATGCAACTGGTGAAGCTCACGTTCCCAGCGGTCGTAGTGTGGATAATCCTCCGGCCTTAAGTCTCGGATCAAAAGCTCACTCATGAGCGGCCAGTTCTTTCTCCGCAGCCTCAAACAGGCCGTTGATATAAGCGGCTCCCAGTGCGCGGTCATACAGGCCATAACCTGCCCGACCGGTTTCACCCCAGATCATGCGACCGTGGTCGGGCCGCACGTAACCGTCAAAACCGTTTTCTACCAGCGCTTTGACGATACCGTACATATCCAGAGAACCGCACCGGCTCAGATGAGCTCGCTCCTCGAAGCCGTTGGGGAGGATCTGCACGTTGCGCAGGTGCACAAAATGGATCCGGCCCATCTTGGCGTACTTGGCGGCCAGCTTGACCACATCGTTCTTAGGAGAGCAGCCCAAGGAGCCGCAGCACAGGGTCAGACCATTGTGGGGGTCGTCCACCAGCTTCAGGAACCGGTCCAGGTTCTCCTCGCTGGTGATGATCCTGGGCAGACCGAAAATGCTCCAGCAGGGGTCGTCCTGATGGATGGCCATATTCACGCCGCATTCCGCCGCAGTGGGGATAATCCCCTCCAGGAAATATTTCAGGTTGGCCCACAGGTCCTCCTCCGTCAAGGCCTGATATTGAGCTACCACGTCCCGCAGTTCTTCACGGGAATAGCTGGCATCCCAGCCGGGAAGAGTCAGGTCGCTGTCGCTTTTCAGGGGATCCACCTGCTCTACCTGCTCCTGGTAGTACACCAGGGAAGTGGAGCCGTCACCCAGGGGATGATCCAGCTGGGTGCGGGTCCAGTCGAATACAGGCATAAAGTTGTAGCAGATGCATTTGATTCCCACCTCAGCTAACCGGCGAATATTCTCGCAGTAGTTAGCGATATACCGGTCACGGCTAGGCTTGCCCAGTTTGATGTCCTCGTGGACGGGGACGCTTTCGATCACCTCGAATTTGAGCCCGGCCTGTTGGGTCAGGTCTTTCAGTCTGGCAATGCTTTCCCGGCTCCACACTTCGCCCACGGGCACATCATACACCGCCGTGACGATAGCTTCCATGCCGGGGATCTGTCGGATCTGTTCCAGGGTGACTTTGTCGTCCTCGCCATACCAACGGAAGGATAATTTCATAGGATACTCCTCTCCGGCCATCGTGATTCGACAGCCCAGATATTATGTGATATACTGAAAGAAATTTCTGTGGGAAGGGTAGAATAGCAATGGAATACAACGCCTTATTTTGGGATGCAGTAGACCAGCTGACAGCGGCCCATTCCGTGGTCATCGATCGTCCCAAGGGATCAGCGCATCCCCGTTTTCCGGATATGATCTATCCCTTGGATTACGGTTACCTGGAAGATACCGCAGCCATGGATGGGGAAGGGGTAGACGTGTGGATAGGCACTGGGGAAACACAGCGTGTGGACGCCCTGTTGTGCGTGGTAGATCTGCCAAAGGGGGAGACAGAGATCAAACTGCTGCTATCCTGCACGGATGAAGAAAAAGAAGCGGCATTGCGCTTTCAAAATCAACCGCCCTATATGTTGGCGTTGCTGGTAGAACGCTAAACAAAAAATCCATAAAAAGAATATCACAGAAAACCTTTGCGTGCAATGTGGTGAAAAAGGAAAAAATAAAAAATTTCCCCCGAGGAAAACAGAAATAGTTCTAAACGAGAATAATAATAGGAAGAAAGTGGAATATTATGTGGGTAAAAGGCGGTAGAGAATCACAGGCGGAAAAAGCCTGACCTCACGCCAATAAAACAAAGGAGGAACAAATCCATGGAAGTGTATGTGTGCGACGTTTGCGGCTATCGCTATGATCCCGAGGTGGGCGATCCCGATAACGGCATTGCTCCCGGCACTAAGTTTGAGGATCTTCCCGAGGATTGGGTCTGCCCCCTGTGCGGTGTAGGCAAGGATCAGTTCTCTCAGGAGTAATCCGCTTCAATCTCAGTAGCAAATAGAAAGGGCGGCGCCTGTCTGGGGGCCGTCCTTTTTGCATGAAAAAAGAGCTGCCTGATTCAAGCAGCTCTTTTATTAATTTCACAGGCTTTCGTAACCGTGAGCCTCTTGCAGCATCATATCCTTTACCTTCATCAACCGAACCTGAGTGGAACGCTCGTTCTCGTCCAGTTTCATGGTGATGTAGCGGATGGTCTCTTGCAGCTGGGGGATCATCACATGTTCCAGGGCGTTGACACGCCGCCGGGTCTTTTCGATCTCTGCGGCCATCAGCTGGCAGGCCTTTTCGCTTTCCGCCAGCCGAAGCATAGCGGGGAATACTGCCGCCAGCGATTCAATGGCATCGTCCAAGTCACCGGAGGTAAAGGCGAAGCCGTAGGAAAACATGTCGCTCTCCTGGGGCGTGCGGGTGTGGAAAGTAAATTTGGGCACTTCCACGCTCATCACGTTTTCTGTGGTGCTTTCCAGAGAGACTTTCTGTTTGGGGGCCAGCAGGGCGGTGTTCAAGACGGGGTCCTGCATGGCAGCCCGGGCCAGCATAAAGTCTTTGTTGGCCGCCAGGATCCCAGCTTCCACCTGCTTGCGCAGCCGTCTGTTCTCCCGTACTCGTTCCAGGAACAGCCGCATCAGCTCATCCCGCTTGTCCTTGAGCAGCTTGTGGCCCCGGGTAGCGGTGGCCAGTTTTTTCTTCAGCCGCGTCAGTTCCATGCGGGTGGGGTTCACCTGCAAACGCTCCGCCACAGGTCATTCCACCTTTCCGTAATACTCGTCCAGCAGCTTGTTGCTGATACGTTTCAGCTCGCTCCTGGGCAGGATCCTCAGCAGCTTCCAGCCCAAGTCCAGAGTCTCCTCAATGGACCGGTCCGCGTGATATCCCTGAGAGACATACTCCTTCTCGAAGGCGTCTGCGAATTGGGCGTACAGCTTGTCGATCTCCGTCAAAGCCGCTTCGCCCAGAACCACCATCAGTTCCTTGGCTTCCTTGCCTCGGGCGTAGGCCGCGAACAGCTGGTTCATAGTGCTGGCGTGATCCAAACGGGTCTTACCTTCGCCGATGCCCTTGTCTTTCAAACGGGACAAGGAGGGCAGCACATCAATGGGCGGGGCGATGTTCTTTCGGTACAGCTCACGGCTGAGGATGATCTGACCCTCGGTGATGTATCCGGTCAAGTCAGGGATGGGGTGGGTCTTGTCGTCCTCAGGCATGGTGAGAATGGGAATCAAGGTGATGGAACCGTTCTTCCCCTTCTGCCGGCCGGCCCGTTCGTACAGGGAGGCCAAGTCTGTGTACATGTAGCCAGGATAGCCGCGGCGTCCGGGAACTTCCTTCCGGGCGGCGGAGACTTCACGCAGAGCGTCGGCGTAGTTGGTGATGTCGGTGAGAATAACCAGCACGTGCATGTTCTTCTCAAAAGCCAGGTACTCTGCGGCGGTGAGGGCCATACGAGGGGTGGCGATTCGTTCCACGGCAGGGTCGTTTGCCAGGTTCACAAACAGCACTGTGCGGTCGATAGCGCCGGTCTCCTGGAAGCTCTTCACAAAGAAGTCGGATTCCTCGAAGGTGATACCCATGGCTGCGAACACCACCACGAAGGGCTCCGTGGTGCCCCGCACCTTGGCCTGTCGGGCGATCTGCGCGGCAAGCTGAGCGTGGGGGAGACCGCTGGCGGAGAAGATGGGCAGCTTTTGCCCACGGACCAGAGTGTTCAAACCGTCAATGGCGGAAACACCGGTCTGGATGAATTCCTGAGGATAGTTTCGGGCGGCGGGGTTCATGGGCAAGCCGTTGATATCGTCCCGCCGTTCGGGCAGGATCTCCGGACCTCCGTCGATGGGACGGCCCAGACCGTCAAACACTCGGCCCAGCATATCCTCGCTGACGCCCAGCTCCATGCTCCGGCCCAGGAAGCGCACCTTGCTGCTTTCCAGGTTGATACCGGTGGAGCTTTCAAAGAGCTGCACCAAGGCATTGCCCTCATTGATTTCCAGCACTTTGCAGCGGCGCTTTTCGCCGTTGAACAGCTCGATCTCGGCCAGCTCGTCATAGCTTACGTTCTCTACGCCCTTTACCAGCATCAGAGGGCCTGCCACCTCTTGGATGGTTCTATATTCCTTTGGCATCACAAGTCCTCCTTTGCCTGGCGAGCGTCCGCCAATTCTTTGTCCAGCTGGGCAAGTACCTTCTGGTACTCTTCTTCTACCTGCTGGGGCTCAGTGTATTTAAAGCGGCCGATCTGTTCCCGCACAGGGAGGTCAACCAGTGTGCCGATATCCACACCCTGTTTCAGGGCTTCCAAGCTCTTTTCATAGTAAGCCAGGATCAGCTGCATCATGGCGTGCTGTTTGGCAAGGGGAGTGTAGGTGTCCACCTCGTCGAAGGCGTTCTGATGCAGGAAGTCCTCGCGGATAGACCGGGCGGCTTCCAGTTTCAGCCGGTCAGGAGCGGACAAAGCGTCCATACCTACCAGCTGCACGATCTCTTCCAGTTCCGCTTCGTCTTGAAGCAGTCCCATCAGTTTGGCGCGAAGGTTTTCCCAATCTTCAGCCACGCTGCTGGTAAACCAGTTTTCCAGGGTATCCAAATACAGGGAGTAACTGGTCAGCCAGTTCACAGCGGGGAAATGGCGCTTGTAAGCCAGGGAGGAATCCAGTCCCCAGAACACCTTCACGATACGGAGGGTGGCCTGAGAGACAGGCTCGGAAATATCACCGCCGGGAGGGGACACAGCTCCGATAACGGACAGAGCGCCTTCCCGGTTCTCGCTTCCCAGAGTGACCACACGGCCTGCCCGTTCGTAGAACTGGGCCAAACGGCTGCCCAGGTAAGCAGGGTAGCCTTCTTCGCCGGGCATCTCTTCCAGACGGCCGGACATTTCACGGAGAGCCTCAGCCCAACGGGAAGTGGAGTCGGCCATCAGGGCTACGGAGTAACCCATGTCTCGGAAGTACTCGGCAATGGTGATGCCGGTGTAAATAGACGCCTCACGGGCGGCCACAGGCATGTCAGAGGTGTTGGCGATAAGCACCGTGCGCTTCATCAGGGAGTAGCCCGTTTTAGGGTCTTGCAGTTCGGGGAACTCGTTAAGCACGTCGGTCATCTCGTTGCCACGCTCGCCGCAGCCGATGTAAACCACGATATCAGCTTCCGCCCATTTAGCCAGCTGGTGCTGCACCACGGTCTTGCCGCTGCCGAAGGGGCCAGGCACGGCTGCCACGCCGCCTTTGGCCAGGGGGAAGAAAGTGTCGATGACACGCTGTCCGGTCACCAGAGGCATGTCGGGGGACAGCTTTTTCTGATAGGGACGGCCCCGGCGCACAGGCCAGCGCTGCATGAGGGTAAGGGGAATCTCCCGGCCGTCGGGAGTCTCCACCGTGGCGACGGTCTCCGTCACGGTATAGTCGCCACCCTGGATGGTTTTGACGGTGCCCAAAATGCCAGGCGGGACCATGATCTTGTGGGTAACGATCTCCGTTTCCTGCACGGTGCCGATCACGTCACCGGCGGCCACGCTGTCGCCCTGGTTCACAGAGGGGACGAAGGTCCACTTGGGTTCCCGCTTCAAGGCGGGGACTTCCACGCCTCGGCTCAAGTTGTTGCCGGAGATTTTCATGATGTCGTCCAGAGGACGCTGAATGCCGTCATAGATGCTGCCGATCAAACCGGGTCCCAGTTCCACGCTCATGGGTTCCCCGGTGGATTCCACCGGCGCGCCGGGTCCCAGGCCAGAGGTCTCCTCGTAGACCTGGATGGAGGCCTCGTCCCCGTGCATTTCAATGATTTCACCGATCAGCCGGCGTTCGCTGACACGCACCACGTCGAACATGTTGGCGTTACGCATGTCTTTGGCGATAACCAGGGGACCGGCAACTTTTTTGATGGTGCCTTTACTCATTTTTATGATTCACCCGCTTCTTTCAGGATTCATTGGCCAGAATGTCAGAGCCCACGGCCTGCTCCACAGAGCGTTTCACCATGGCCATACCCATGCCCGTATTGCCGGAAAGGCCCGGGATGGGGACCACGGCGGGGAGGGGCCGTTCACGCAGCCGCTCCAGCTCCTGAGGGATCTGGGCGCAGAGAGCTTCCGTCACGTACAGTACGGCGTAGTCCTCTTCCGCCAGACGGCGCAGGGTTTTGGCTCCTGTTTCCGCCTCCTCGATGGGGAACACCTCCAGCCCTAAGGCTCCGAAGCCGTAGATGCTGTCCCGGTCCCCCAGTACCGCGATCTTATACATAGGTTTCCCTCAGTCTTTCTCGGAGCTTGCCATCCTCCAGGCCGTTGCGCTTGCCGGAAAGGATGATCCGCACCGTGTCGATTTCCCGCCGTCTGGCCACCGCGTAGGCAAACAGCGGACCTGCCGTAAAGTATTCGCCTTTCTCGCCCTGGATCAGTGCGATGGCCCGGTCATCCCGCCACTTCTCAAAAGCGGAGGCGGAACGCTGGAGCATAGCGGCTCCTTCGGCGTAAGGCGTTGTTCCCAGATATTCCAACAGTTTTTCCATACCTCGCTGGGCGGCGTCTGCCAAAGCAGTCACGTCCAGACTCTGGCAGGGGGCCAGCGCCAGCTCTAAAAACTGCCGGTTTTTCTTGGCCTTACAGGCCCGCGCGGCGGTTTGAATATTGGCAGTGGCAACGGTCCATTCCCCAAAGCGTTCCAGCACTTCCAGACCACTCTCCTTGCCTTGCCGGAGGATTTCCTCCAAGCACGCCCGGTCAATGAGCACGTCGCAGAGCTGGCTGTCTCCTGTCTGAAGCAGCGCTTGGCAGGCTTTCTCAGCAGCCTGAGCCAAAGCGGGGGAGAGAGGGGAGAAATCCCGTTCTCGGGCCATGCGGAGCACGTCCTCCGGTTCCCATTGCCCGCCGGGAAGGAATACCCCTCTGGGTTCTGTTTCCGTTACCGCGCATTTGATGGCGGCCTTGATGTTGTTTCCGTCGATGGGAAGCAGCAGCGGCGCGAAGGGGGCGGTATCCTTGGTCAGTTCCCACAGGAAGTCCCAGGTTTTCTCCTCCTCGGCGGCCAGCAGTTCTTCGGGAGAATTTGCGCTGTCTCCCCGGCCCCAGCCCTTGTCCCGAAGCACCCGGAGGCACTCCTTTTCATTGGGGCAGGACATCAGCCGTTCCAGATCGGTCCTTCCCAGCAGGGAGGCCTCTCGGGAACGCACGCGCGCCACCGCGTAGATATATTCTTCACTCATGGGCTTCTCCTTTCCCGCCTTACGCCTGGGAGAACAGGATGGTTCCCGCGGCGTCTCGAAGTTGATCGTAGGCGCTCCGGAACAGAGCAGGGAAGGTGCAGTCCATCTCTATGGGGCCGTACACCAGCACAAAGCCGCTTTCCAGCTCCCGGGGTGTTTTGGAGACCGTGATCTTGCCCTGAGGAGTTTCCTCGTCCAGTGCGTGCTGGAAATTATCCGGCAGCCGGGCTAGGTCACGGGCGTTCAGGTACAGCACACCTTCTCCGGGCAGAGCGGATCGGGCGGCCAGTTCCAGCAAAATGGAAAAATACTCTTCCGCGGGAGCGTCCTCCAGGGAGGTGCACACCTTGTCGAGGGCTTCCCGGATCAGCTGCTGCTTGCAGCGGAGCAGTTGGTCACGCTTTTCCAGCAGCGCGGCGGATTCTGCCCGTTCCCGGATGGCGTTGGCTTTTGCTTGTGCCGCTTCCAGGATGGCCTTGGATTGCCGGTCAGCTTCCTGCTTGGCTCGTTCCAAGGTTTCCTGGGCATCTTGCTTCGCAGCGGAAAGCAGCTCTTCCCGCTGATTGTCAGCGTCAGCCTGGATCTGCGCCAAAATGGCTTCCAGTCCTGTCATGGGTTCCCCTCCTTTCCAAAAATAGGGCGGGGCCTTAAATTGCCAGTCCGCCGATGCTGAAGATGGAAAGGATAGAGACCAGCAGAGCCAGCACGGCGTAGGTCTCCACCATGGCGGGGAGGATCATAGCCTTGCCGAACTGGTCGGGTTTCTTTGCCAGCAGCGCGATGCTGGCCACGGAGGTCTTAGCCTGCCATTTGGCGGAGATGAGACCCACGATAGCGATGGGCAGGCAGCCAGCCAAGTACAGCAGACCCTTAGCCAGGCTGATGTTGGGATCGCCGCCCAGGATGCCGATCTGAGTCAGGGTGATGAAGCCGATGAGCAGGCCATAGATGCCCTGGGTGCCGGGCAGCAGCTGGAGCACCAGTGCTTTACCGAACAGGGAGGGGTCCTCCGTCACAACACCAGCAGCGGCCTGACCGGCCATACCTACGCCAACAGCGGAGCCGATGCCCGCCAGAAAAGTTGCCAGCACTGCGCCCAGCAGGGCGAATACGATACCCATTGTGTTCCAATCCATGATCATTTTTCCTCCTTAATTTGAAAATGTCTTGTGTGCGCGGCAAAAGGAGCATAAGCGCGTCCGCCGCCTTCGTAGAACTTTCCAAAGAACTCCACATACTGCAAACGGTTGGTATGCACATAAGCGCCCAGCACGTTAATGGCCAGGTTCATGGTGTGGCCGATGAGGAACACCACGGTGAAGAATATGGCACCCAACACGCCTCCGCCCAACATGCTGCCCATCTGGTTGAACACGGTGGCGATAACGCCGGTGGCCAAGCCCAGGGCCAGAAGCCGGGAGTAGGACAGTATATCGCTTAAATAGCCTGAAATGTTGTACAAACCATACAGGCCTTTCAGCAGCCGTTTAAAGGGGTTGCGGGATTCGCGGCCGGCGGTGCAGACGATGCCCACTGCGCCGACTCCAGCCAAAATACCTGCCACAGTGCCCACAATGCTGGGAATACGGAAAGGCAGGTTCACCATGGTGACAAACATTTCCGTAGAGAGCAGCAGGACGATCAGTCCGCCCACCAGCAGATACCAGAACACCACATCATAGAGGGCGTCGGCGTATTTCTTTCGTCTGGCCAGCTGGTAGAACTGCACCCCAAGTCCTGTGAACAGGTGGACGATGCCCAGTGCGAAGGAGAACAGCAGCAACCGCATGGGGTCGTCCAACGGTGTAAACCACAGAGCTGGGATGGTGATCTCCGTGTTGAAGAAGGTCCGAGCGATCACTGAGATGGCGTCACCGAAGTAACTTCCGAAGAGAATGCCCCACACTGTGGTGGAGATGCCGCAGAAGAAGAACATCCGCAGGGACTTGCGCAGAGTTCCCTCCATGTTGGGGAATTTCCAAAGCGCCAGCCCGCAGCCCAGGACCATCAAAAGACCGTAGGCGGCATCGGAAAGCATCAGACCGAAGAGAATGTAGTACAGGAGCGCCATCACAGAAGAGGGGTCAATCTCGTTTTTACCGGGGAGACTGTAGCCAGCCACCACTCCTTCCATGGGTGCAGTGAAGAATCCGTTTTTCAGTTTGACGGGAGTTTCCTCGTCGGGGTCAGGATCCACAGCTTCCGCGGAAAGGGTGAACTTGTTTTCCAATTCCGCCAGCAGCCGCGGCGCGTCTTCCGCGGGAAGGTATCCTGTGAGGAAAAACACGTGAGGGCTCTGCCACAGGTCGCCCAGAATACGGTACTTTTCCGCCCGAACATTGTAATAGTCCGAAGCCAGCAGCAGGTCCCGCCTCTGGTCCGCTCGGGAAATGATGTCTTTTTTGGCGTCCTCCCGGTCAAGATCGATCTGGCGGATCTCCTGGTTGATCTGTTCCGCTTGCTGAGCAGGGGGGAGGTCTGAGGTGAATGCTGGGTAAGTGAATCCCAGCGACCGAAGGGCTTCCTCCACAGGTCCGGCGTCCCGTTTGTGACACAGACAGAACAGACAGGTCTGTTGAGCCTGATGGCTAAGCACTTCCACTTCCACACCAGGGATTTCGGGCAGCAGCTGAGCCAGTCTGTTTTTCAGGGCCGGTTCATCCAAGTCCTCGGGCAGCGTGCCTGCAAAGACACGGCTGTGAGCTGTTCCCTTAGTGTCCAGGGGGATGTCCAGGGACAACCAAGGTTTCAAACTTTCCAGCTGAGCCTCCAAACGGAGAATCTGCGCGCTGTCGTCGGTGATCCGCTTTCCGAGAGCGATGATCTCCCGGGCCTTGCTCAGCTGAGCAGGAGCTTTTTTCCAAAGATCGTCGTATTCTTTTTGAGAAACAGGCGGCCGTCCTTCCAGAGAGGCGAACATGCCTGTTTTTATGGGAGCGTATTCATCCAGCAATTTGACCGCCTGTTCGGGGATTTGAACGTTCTGTTCAAACTCCAGGCGAGCCTGGGAGGTGTCTGTCCTGGCGAAGAGGTTGTCAGCCTCTTTCGGTGTGTGGACCTCCACCACGCCCCGAATCTGCAAGAACTCCAAAATGGCTTTGCGCTCCCGCTTTAAGCCGAAGAGTTCCAGGCGTTTCATAGGTACGATGGCCACGCTCTCACCTCCTTCTGGGATGGCCCAGAACGATCCGTTCCGCTTCTCGGGCTACTTGCCCCTGACGGGCTTGAGCCTGTGCCCGCAATCGTTCCTGTTCCTCCAAGGCTTCCTTCTGAATGGCGGCCTTCCGCTTTTCGCCGTCGGCCTTTGCCACGCCATAGAGGACTTCCGCCCGTTTTTTTGCTTCCTTCACTGCGGCCTGGATCAGCTGTTCACCTTTCGTGGTGGCTTCACGGCGTAGGGCTTCGCTTTCGTCCTTTGCCCGCTGAACCGTGTCGCTGGCGTTTTGCTCCGCCTGATTCACAGCACGCATAGTATCTTTTGCCAAGTATTCCACCTCCCCTGTTGTGAACGACATCCTTCACTTGTGGGAAAAGAAGCCTGTCGTCGTAAAAACAATACACTCATTATACAGGACGGATGTGTTATTGTCAAAAATAAATTGGTTAAAAAACAAATTTTTATAGGAAATTCAAAAAAGTTATATTTAGTTTGAGAGGAAACGGCTCAGACTTCCGAATAAAAATAAAAAACAGCAGAGACTGCCGAATGATACGGTACAGTCTCTGCTGTAGTAAGACAAGAATGTGTTATTCAGTTTCAGAACTGGAAGTCTCGCTGGAGCTGCTCTCTTCCTCGCTGCTGTTTTCATCAGCGCTGGAAGATTCTGTTTCCTCAGCGGAGGAGGTTCCGTTGCGGTTGCTGTCATCCACCAGAGAGGACACTTTGATGCTGTCCATGGCAGCCTGGTTCAGTTCCACGCCTTCAACGGAAGCGGCCTGTTCCAGAACATAATCGCTGTATTCCTCACCCTTCAATTCCGTGAGCAGGGTGAACTGCTGATCCTCACTATTGGCGACGTACTCATCGTAATAGTCCTTAACAGACAGTTTCCGCACCACCAGGTATCCGGAAGTGGATTCCACGAAAGCAGCTTCGCCTTCCTTCACGGAATTCAGTGCATCGAAGACCAGAGTGGACATGTTGTCAGACTTGACGCAAACAGGGCTCATCAAGGAGGAATCCGTGCCGCTTTCCTCAGCGTACTCATCCGCGGCTTCGCTCATGGTCAGCTCGCCTGCGTTGATCTTTTTCACGTAGCCCTCAAAGGTCTCCTTCAGATCAGCCTTTTCGTCATCAGTCAGCTCCACGCTTTCCCCATCCTCGTTGGTGGTGGTCAAGGAAGCGGAGAAGTACTCATAGTTGATGTAGGCGCCGCAGTAGTATTCTTCCAGGGCACCATCTTCCAGGGCCAGCTCGCCGCCTTCACCGTACATGGCCTTCATGACTCTCTCAAATTTCTCACCGTACAGAGCGTAAGCCTTTTCAAAGGAATCCTGGGAAATGCCCAGCTCCTCCAGGGTGGAGCCATAGTAGCTCCAGAAGCTGCTGGCGGTGTTCTCCACGTTTACCAGATCCTCTTCTGTGAGCTCCAGACCCAGCTCGTCAAATTTGTCGCTAATGTAGTAGTAAGCCTGGACATAGTTCAGAGCCAGATCCTTGATCCACTGCTCGGCGTCCTGACCCTCGATCTCTGCATCCAGCACAGAGGTCTCGGAGTCAACCTGGCTGCCAGCTTCCAGATACGCGCTGTACAAATAGTAAATATACGCGCCGATGGGCAGTTCGTCATCTCCCTTTCGGGCGGCCCAGGTTTTATTTTCATCATAGCAGCCAGCAAAGCTCAGGCACATGGCCAGAGCCAGAGCGGCGGCCGCGATGCGCTTCCAAATGTTTCTCATGGGTGATCAGCCTTTCAAAAAATTGTTTTATTGAAAAAGAACGACAAACATTATACCCCACTTTTCACGGTTTGTCTACACGGAAATTGTGAACAGCGGCTCAAGCAGGGGCAGAGGTATCCTGCATGGCGGAGAGGATCTCTCCCAGTGCTTGTGTGGGAGGAGCCCCCGCCATTTTCACGCTGATATAGGGTTTGCTCCCCGCGCTGAGCAGCACTCGGCCGCCCAGAGCTTTGATCAACGGGGCCACCTGCTGCATGTCGAACTTTTCTTTGTAGATCAGCAGGGAGTCGCCTTGCTGTTTCACTTCGGTGACGCCCAGCCGAGCGGCGGCGTTGCGGAGCATGGCCACGTCCAGCAGTCCCTTTACCGCGGCGGGAGGCTCCCCGAACCGGTCGATGAGTTCGTCCATTACGTCCATGGCGTCCTCTTGGGTCTCCACCTCAGCGATGCGCCGGTACACGTCCAGACGCAAGCTCAAACTGTCGATATAGCTTTCCGGAATATGGGCCTGTACCTGCATATCCACCAGACAGTCCTGATCCACCGGGTGGGCGGGTTCCTCACCCTTCATCAGAGAGACAGCCTCGTTTAACAGCTTCACATACATGTCGTAGCCCACGGCCTCCATATGACCATGCTGCTCGCCACCCAGTACGTTGCCAGCGCCCCGGATCTCCAAGTCACGCATGGCGATCTTGAAGCCCGAGCCGAACTCGGTGAATTCCCGGATGGCGGAAAGCCTCTTTTGAGCAATTTCGGACAGCGCTTTGTTGGGGGTGTAGGTGAGGTAAGCGTAAGCTCGGCGGGTACTCCGGCCCACACGGCCTCGAAGCTGGTGGAGCTGGGAGAGTCCCATCCGATCAGCGTTCTCGATGATGAGAGTGTTGGCGGAGGGTACATCCACACCGGTCTCGATAATGGTGGTGCACACCAGCACGTCGATCTCGTGATCCAAAAGCTGCCGCCATACCTCGGAGAGTTCTTCCTCCGTCATTTTGCCGTGACCCACTCCGATACGGGCTTCCGGAACCCGCTGCTGGATGCGGCTGACGGTGCTCTGAATGGAGGCCACGTCGTTGTGGAGGTAATACACCTGGCCGCCCCGGCGCAGTTCCCGACGGATGGCGTCGGCGATGACCCCTGCATCGTATTCCATCACGTAGGTCTGGACCGGATGCCGGTCGTGGGGGGCTTCCTCGATCACGGACATGTCCCGGATGCCGGAAAGGGCCATATTCAGCGTACGGGGGATGGGGGTGGCGGATAGGGTGAGCACGTCAGCACTTTGGCACATCTGTTTCAGCTTTTCCTTTTGCGCCACGCCGAAGCGCTGCTCTTCGTCGATGATCACTAGGCCCAGGTCGTGGAATTT
>HF972632.1:3422-4353 GCA_000432995.1 Clostridium sp. CAG:1013 | reverse complement strand
CGTCCTTGGATACCAGTCGGTGGGTGCCCACCACCAGATCCACGCTGCCCCGCTTCACCCGGCGAAGGATCTCGTCCTGCTGCTTGGGGGTGCGGAACCGGGAGAGCAGTTCCACGTCCACCGGGAAGCCCTCCATTCTGCGGAGGATGGTCTGGTAATGCTGCCAGGCAAGGATGGTGGTAGGCACCAGGATAGCGCACTGCTTCCCGGCGGTGACACACTTGAATGCCGCCCGCAGGGCCACCTCGGTTTTGCCGAATCCCACGTCGCCGCACAGCAGCCGATCCATGGGTACGTCCCGTTCCATGTCGTCCTTGATCTCGTTGATACACCGAAGCTGGTCCTCGGTCTCATCAAAGGGGAAGTGGGATTCAAAATCGTGCTGCCATTCTCCATCGGCGGGGAAGGGGAAGCCTTTCTGCTGCATCCGCTGAGCGTACAGTTGGATCAACTCTTTGGCGATGTCCTTCACAGCGGTGCGGACCTTGGCTTTCTGACGCTGCCAGTCAGCGCCGCCCAAACGGTTCAGCTTCACCGCAGAGTCCTCACGGGGACCAATATATTTAGAAACCAGATCCAGCTGGGTAACAGGCACATACAGCGTATCGTTCTTGGCGTAGCGCACTTTGATATAGTCCTTGGTGACGCCGTTCATCTCCAGCTTGTGGATGCCCTCGAACACGCCGATGCCGTGGGTAGTGTGGACCACGTAGTCTCCGGGGGAGAGCTCTGACAGACTGGAAATCTCCTTGGAGTTTTTGTCCCGTTTTACCCGTTTGCGCTTGACTTCTGTCATGCGGCCGTGGGTGATGAGAGCGAAGTTGGCGTCCGGCAGCTCGAATCCCGCGGAAAGAGAGCCCAAAGTGACGGTGACTGTCCCCGGTGCGGCGGTGGAAGCGGTATCCAACCAGGCGGCGGGGAGACCGGCTTG
>HF972632.1:0-3385 GCA_000432995.1 Clostridium sp. CAG:1013 | reverse complement strand
CGCCAAAGCGGTACCGGCCCGTTCTGTTCCTGCCAATACCACGCAAGCCCTGCCCTGATCCAGTAGGGGCTGCAGATCCTCTATGAGAAGCTGCACACCGCCACCCCAGGGAGAGAGCTGCTTGGCGGTCATATTCGCCAAGGTTTTTACCGGGATTTCATAACTTCCTCGGGCGAACAGGTCCGTAAAGAGGGTGGGGGTCTCTTCCGCTTTGCTCAGAGCGTATTCCCAATCCTGGCTGTATTGATCCAGGCCTTTGCACAACAAGCCGTCGGAGAGGTAGCTTTTCAGGTCCTCGCCCCACTGCAGCAGAGTGGTGCGCATCCGCTCTTTCAGCTTGTTCCCCTCGGAGAACACCAAAAGGCTGTTTTCCGGCGGGAAATAATCGAACAATGTGGCGGTCTCCGGGTAGACCAGTGAGATGAATTTGTCCAGCGACCCGATACGCAGACCGTTCTTTAATTTGTCTGCCTCACTGTGGAGGATCTCCTTGGACTTGGGGGCCGTTTTGCCCCGGAGGGAGGAGGCCAGCTTTTCGATCTTCTGGGCCAGCGCGGAAGGCTTTTCGGGAATGACCTCCACACAAGGAGCCAGAGTGACTTTGTCCACCGGATCGGTGCGGCGCTGGTTCTCAGTGTCAAAATAGGAGAGAGAGTCGATCTCGTCTCCCCAGAACTCCACACGGACAGGTGCTGTGTCGTTGGGGGAGAAAAAGTCCACAATGCCGCCCCGGTGACTGAACTGTCCCGGGCCCTCGATCTGATCCTCCCGGGTGTAGCCGCAGTTCACCAGAGCCGCCAGCAGCTGGTCGATCTCCATCTGCGCTCCCGCTTCCACAGGAAACAGCCGCTTTGCCAGTTCTTTGGGACCCATAGTGTACTGCAAAGCGGCGTCCAGGCAGGCCACGATACAATCGCAGTTTCCGCTTTGCAGCTTGGAGAGAGCTTCCAGCCGCAGTCGTTCGTACTCGTGGGAAGTGCCTGTGGTGTCCCGGAAGTTGAAGTCCCGCAGGGGATAAGAGGCGGGATGCATCCCCAAAGCGGTCAGGTCCTCGGAAAAACGTTGGGCTTCCGCTTCATCGGCAGCCAGGACCAGGGCGCGCCGACCAGTTTTTTGGCATAAAGCGGCTAGAACGCAGCATTTGTGCACCCCGGAAAGCCCTGTGGCTACCATGGGCACAGCACCCTTTTCCAGGGCTTGCTCTAAACGGGCGTAGTCCGGCCAGCGTTCTAAGGCGCTTCGGATAGCTTTCATAGGCATCCTCCTTTCAAGTGATCTGTGAGCGTTTAACTATTATATAGGTTCATGGCCCGGTCGATATTCCCGCCCACCATGAGCTCGGCAGCAGCGGCGGCGTTTTCCAGAGCTAAGTCCAGATCTTTCAGTTCCTGGGAGGTAAAGCGGGAGAGAACCCAATCTGCCAGGTTGTAATCAGGATGGGGTTTCTTTCCAACGCCCAACCGGATGCGGGGGAACTGGTCGGAGCCGGAGAGGTAGATGATATTTTTAATGCCGTTGTGGCCGCCATCGCTTCCCTTGCGGCGGATCCGCAGCTTGCCCGGTTCCAGGTTGATGTCGTCGTAGAGGATGATCACCCGTTCCGGGGGCAGCTTGTAAAAGTCCATGGCTTCTTTCACGGACTGACCGCTGAGGTTCATAAAGGTGGATGGCTTCAGCAGCAGAACTTTTTTCCCCGCCAGGGAACATTCTCCCACAGAACCCTTGAATTTGATCCGCTTGATCTCTGTGTGATGCTTTTCAGCGATTTTATCCACAGCCATAAAGCCGGCGTTGTGCCGGGTGTTCTCATATTGCTTTCCCGGATTTCCCAGGCCCACCAGAAGAAATTCCACCGGACCAGGGGAGGGGGTGTTCTTTTGCAAAAAACGCAGCATGGCGCGTACCTCCGCGATAAAAAATAAGTAAAAAAATTTTGCAGCAGGCGCGACAACAGGGCGGGCCGGAGCTTCCGGCCCGCCTGTGCGGCATGCGTATACACAATTTATTATGCCAGAAAAATCCCGGTTTTGCAAGCCCTGAGGCGGTTTAGGACAAGAAAAAGCCAGGTTCTCCCATAAGCTGTAAAAAATATTTGGTTTTCTTCCATTTAGCTATGGAATTTTGCAAAAGACTTTGTTATAATTCTTTACAGGAACCCAGCGGACGGGTCTTATTGTCCTGCCTGGGCGTTCCATTCTGCTGTCACCCGGAAGGGCCATGACCACCTGGTCCGGCGTCCGGTTGAACATTATTAGGAGGTAAGATTCCAATGAGCTACAAGTATGTCTATCTGTTCAGCGAAGGCGACGGGTCCATGCGTGAGCTTCTTGGCGGCAAAGGCGCGAACCTTGCGGAAATGACCAAGCTCGGCCTTCCCGTTCCCCAGGGCTTCACCATCAGCACGGAAGCCTGCACCCAGTATTACGAGGACGGACGCCAGATCAATGACGAGATCCAGGCCCAGATCATGGAGTATGTGGGCAAGATGGAAGAAATCACCGGCAAGAAGTTTGGCGATAAGGAGAACCCCCTGCTGGTCTCCGTGCGTTCCGGCGCCCGCGCTTCCATGCCCGGCATGATGGACACCATCCTGAACCTGGGCCTCAACGAGGAAGTCGTGGAGGTTATGGCCAAGAAGTCCGGCAATGCTCGCTGGGCCTATGACTGCTATCGGAGATTCATCCAGATGTACTCCGACGTGGTTATGGAAGTTGGCAAGAAGTACTTTGAGGAGCTCATCGATCAGATGAAGGAAAGCCGCGGCGTCACCCAGGATACCGAGCTGACCGCCGACGACCTGAAGGAGTTGGCCGAGCAGTTCAAGGCTGAGTACAAGGAGAAGATCGGCACCGACTTCCCCTCCGATCCCAAAGAGCAGCTCATGGGCGCTGTGAAGGCTGTGTTCCGTTCTTGGGACAACCCCCGCGCCAATGTGTATCGCCGCATGAACGAGATCCCCTATTCCTGGGGCACCGCTGTCAACGTGCAGATGATGGCCTTCGGTAACATGGGCGACGATTGCGGCACCGGCGTGGCCTTCACCCGCAGCCCCTCCACTGGTGAGAAGAAGCTGTTCGGTGAGTTCCTGACCAACGCCCAGGGCGAAGACGTGGTGGCCGGTATCCGTACCCCCATGCCCATCTCCCAGATGGCTGAGAAGTTCCCCGAGGCTTTCAAGCAGTTCCAGGAAGTCTGCAACCTGCTGGAGAGCCATTATCACGATATGCAGGACATGGAGTTTACCGTTGAGAACGGCAAGCTGTACATGCTGCAGACCCGTAACGGCAAGCGGACTCCCGCTGCCGCTATCAAGATCGCTTGCGATCTGATCGACGAGGGCATGAAGACCGAGCAGGAAGCTCTGCTGATGCTGGATCCCAAGCAG
>HF972631.1 GCA_000432995.1 Clostridium sp. CAG:1013 | reverse complement strand
CCGGGTGCTGTGTGGGCTCCTTGACGGGGTCACCACAGGCGCTCCACTGTGCGCCATTATTGAGAACACCAATCAGCGTTCCAAGGACTACGAAAACCTTCGAGTGCTGCCCCGTCCTGGTCAAGCTGATTACACTGCCTATGTGAAATATGGCAACCACCACGACGTGCGAGGTGGCGGTCACTTTTCCGGGCGTCTTACCGCGCCCTTGGTGTTCGCCGGAGCAGTCGCCAGACAGATTCTAGGCCGCCGTGGAATCCAGGTGGCTTCCCATGTGGCATCTATCGGAGATGTGGAGGATACCCGTTTCGATCCGGTGAACGTTTCTCCTCAGCTGCTGGAACGACTTTCCGGGGAATACTTCCCCGTGATCGATTCGGCAAAACGTGAGGAGATGCGGGCCGTAGTGGAAGCCGCCCGCATGGACTGTGACAGCGTGGGAGGAACTGTGGAGTGTATAGTCACCGGACTACCGGTGGGGGCAGGAAATCCCATGTTTGGTGGCGTGGAGAATCTGATCTCCTCACTGGCATTCGGAATCCCTGCTATGAAGGGGATCGAGTTCGGAGCGGGCTTCGAGGTCTCTCGTCTGCGGGGGAGTCAGAACAATGACTCTTTCTACTATGATGAGGAGGGAAAGGTGCGCACTCGTACCAACCGGTCCGGTGGTATTTTGGGGGGCATCACCAACGGGATGCCCCTAGTGTTCCGGGCGGCGTTTAAACCCACCCCATCCATTGCGAAAGAGCAGAATACTGTGGACCTGACCACCGGCCAAAACGCCAAGCTGGTGATCCACGGCCGGCATGACCCTTGTATCGTACCGCGAGCCGCCGCCGCGGTAGAAGCCGCCGCATGTGTGGCGGTGTTGGAGCTTTTGGCAGAAAGCAGCCTGTTGTAAAGGTATTG
>HF972630.1:15259-26578 GCA_000432995.1 Clostridium sp. CAG:1013 | reverse complement strand
GCGACATGCCCACCGCAGGTGTGGGACAAGGATGCCATAAATCAGGAGGATTTTTGGAAAGGAGGGGGAGAGTCTGTGAAAGGATGGAAGATGGCGGTAAGCTTAGCCTGTTGGACCGTGCTTCTTTTCCTGTGGGGATTTGCAGCTCAGGCTGCCGGGTTCTCACCCAGCCTTTCCGTGGAAGAGGGCGAGCCAGGAGACGTAGTGGAGGTGACGATTCCCTACGACGGCTCTTGGGGAGAGATCGCAGCTTTTCGAGTGGATGTGGAATTTGACCCGGAGGTATTCCAATTTGTTCGTTTCCAAAGCAGTGAGGCGGTGACTCAAGGCACGGTTACTACATTGGAGAGTAGCGGCAAAGTGGCAGGCGTGTATACAGCTCCAGGAGACGGACCTTATATGACAGAAGGCGAATCTATCACCCTTCGCTTTCGGGTAATGGAGGAAGCCCCAAGCGGCTCATGTTTCCTCTATGTGTCTCTTTATGAGATCGCCACACCGGAACCTGAGCCCGTTTCAGAAAACGTGGATGTCTCTCTTTCTTTCCGGGTGCCAGAGCCTCTCAGCAGCGATGCCAGACTTTTGTCGCTGGTGCCGGATCACGGAACCCTGGAGCCTGACTTTGACCCGGATCAATTTGTCTACTATGTCACGGTCCCATATGAGGTGGACACGATGACGTTCATTGCCGAGCCGGTAGCGGGGGCCCTTTGCCGGGTGAACCGAAAGAATTTAGGCGCAGGCGGAAGCGATACGATTTTTACCATTACGGTTACAGCGGAGGATGGGGAGACAAAGAATATCTACCAGGTGACCGTCCATCGTCAAGAGAAAGAGGAAGAAGAGGACCCTGATCTCAGTGATGACGCCAGGCTGTTGTCGCTGACACCGGAAACAGGCACGCTAAGTCCTGCGTTTTCGCCGGACCAGCTTTCCTACACGCTCACGGTTCCCTTTTCGGTGACCACCATGAGTTTTAATGCGGAGCCGGTAGAAGGCGCTTCTTACCGGGTGAACCGGAAAAATCTGGGAGCAGGTGGCAGCGATACCCTGTTTACCATTACAGTCACAGCGGAGGACGGCGAGACAAAGACCGTTTACCAGGTAACAGTGCATCGTCAGGAGAAAGAGGAGGACGAGGATCCCGTTCTCAGCAGTGACGCAATGCTTCTGTCCTTGACGCTATCCTCAGGTGTGCTGAATCCCGCGTTTTCATCGGACCAGCTAGTCTACACGGTCACAGTTCCCTTCTCGGTGACCACCATGAGCTTTACCGCGGAGCCAGTGGAAGGCGCCTCTTACCGGGTGAACCGGAAAAACTTGGGAGCGGGTGGCAGTGATACCCTGTTTACCATTACGGTCACAGCCGAGGACGGAGAGACCAAAACTATTTACCGGGTCACAGTGCATCGTCAGGAGAAAAGTTCTTCCGGCAGCTCGTCTGGCGACTCTTCCGGTAGTTCATCCGGAGGTTCTTCTAATAGTTCGTCTGGTTCCTCAAAACCATCCTCCACAGATTCTTCTGGGGAGAATAGTGGCGGGGATACGTCCCAGGAGGAGTCAAGCGATGAGACTTCCCAACCCTCGGAGAATAACGTGGCAGCTGTAGCGGGTGTTGTAAACGATTCGGGGACAGGCAGCGGAGGAGAAACCGGAGGGAATCCCTTCAGTGGTCTTATGTACCGGAACGGGGACGAGTCACTTGTTCCCGGGATGATGGCCATGCTTTGCTTCGTGCTGTTTTGTTTCCTGTCTGAGCCTTTGGCAAAGGCCTTGGCCAGACGGTTCCCGGCCAAGGAGAAGAACGACCCTGCTTCCAAGGATGATCCGCCCAATTCACGCTAAATAAAAAGACCTTTCTCCAACTTAAGGAGGAAGGTCTTTTTTTGTTAACTGCCTTGTTTGACTTGAGCCCGGCGGAGCCGCTGCTGGACCCGCACGTCTTTACCGAGGAATTCCAGTTTGCCATAGTATCCCGTCACCCGGGAAGCGAACCGCTGGGAGTATCGATCCTGAAGTTCTTTCAGAGAAAGATTGGTGCTGATGATGGTGGGCTTGTTGGTGAGCATCCTGGTGTTGACGATGTTGTAAAGCGCCGCGTTTACGTAAGTGGAGGGGAATTCCGTGCCCAGGTCGTCCAGAATGAGCAAGTCGCATTCCATCAGCTGAGCGTTGGTGTCCTCCTCCTGAGGTGTGTCCCGGTCAAACCGTTCCCGTTCCAAAGCCACGGCAAAAGTCTGTGCAGAACCATAAATTACCCCAAAGCCTTTTTCAATGGCTTTTCCAGCAATGGCCAAGGAAAGATGGGTCTTGCCTAGACCAGTACCGCCTTTGAACAGCAGGCTGGGAGAGTCCGCGCGGAACTTTTCTCCGTAGCTTTGGCAGGCGCGGAACACCTTTTCCATTTGGCGGTAGATCTTTTCGTCCTCTTTGTAGTAGTCCAGAGAGAAACTCTCAAAGGTGCAGTTTTCCAGGGGTACGCTCATGCTCAGCTTGTCGTAAGCCAGCCGCCGTTGAAGATTCTTCAAGCAGGAGCACATCCGCCCGTCCACAAAGCCGGTGTCACGGCAGAGTTTGCATTGGTACTGGGGGGTCACGTCCGCTTCAGTGAAGTGGTTTTCTTCCAGCAACCGGCTGTATTCCGCCTTGAGGGCAAGACCGCGGTCTTTCATCCGCATGATTTCCGCCCGGGCGTCGCCGCCGGACAACACTGCCTTGGCGGCTCCCGCAGCGTTTTGGGCCATCTGCTCCCGGATCTCTTTAGCCCGGGGACACAGGGTGTAAAAACGCTCCCGAGCCTGATCCGCCTTTTCCTCGGCTTGGCGTTTGCGCATTTCCAGTTCCTGCAAAGCAGCCTGATAAGTTTTGTTTCCGTATCCCATGGATTACAGCTCCTCCGGCAGATCGAAAAAGCTCATCTTTTCCAGCTCTTCGATATCGTAAGTCTTTGTGTTCTCCCGATCTCCCTTCTTCTTGGCGTCCAGCGCCTCCAGTTCCTGGAGGTTCCGCACGCCGTTCTTGTGCCAGCCATCCAGGATCTTGTCGATGTAGTTGACATTGAATTTCCCCGTGTTGTCTACGCACCGTTCATAGGCGGCGGAGAGCATCTCCACCGTAAATTTCCACTCCCATACCCAGCGGAACGCAGCGTCCTCCTCTTTTTTGGAAGGAGAACGGCGGGGGAGCCCTGCGGCAGACTGCACTTTTGCCCAGGCTTGGCGCCGCTGATCCAGGTCCTGCAACTTGCTTTCGGCAGCTTCCAGGGTGAAGATCCCACTCTGGGCCCAGTCTCTGGCCACAGAGTCAATGTAGGAGGTGCCAGTCTTTCCCACCTCTTTGGCATAGTGGATGAGCATTACCACCACTTCCACCGGTAGGCCGTAGTCATCGCAGATGGTGAGGAGCGTGGAAGCCATAGCAGGGGAGATGGTCTTGCCGAAGGTAGTTTCCGCCTCCTGCATAAGAAAGCAGATCTCCGGAGATTCTCCCATCCGGGCAGTGAGGTGCTGGGTGTCCGGTTTGAGCAAACGCTTTTTGGGGGGCAGCTTGTCCAGCTCCCTTTGAGGGGCGGCAGCTGGAGCAGGAGCGGGGCGGGGGGCTTCCTGTACTGGGGCGGGGGAGAACTCTCCACTTTTTCCCGTCAGCAGTCCTTCCTGGACCCAATACTCCAATCCGTCCAGGACGCTGTCTAGGTCCAGTCCTAGCTCTTCAGCAAGCAGCTCCGGGGAAACCGATTCTCCGCCGTGGCGCAGCATCCACAACAGCACCTGAAGTTGTTCTTTTCCAGCAAGTTTCAAATATCGATCCACCAGGGCGGTAGGCACCGCGAATACGCTGTTCCACAGCCCCATCTGTAAGGTATATTCCATGTCGATCTTCTCTCCCACAAACATTCATACAGTAAAAAACTGCGACTATTATAGCACAGAATCCGCCGGGAAAAAAGCGCAAATTCATCTTGACTCCCATCTTGTTTTCCTGTATAATAATTTAGCGTTATGGTCACCTGCCAGAAACAGGATTGATCGTAAGACGCTGGAGTGGCTCAGTCGGTAGAGCAGCTGATTCGTAATCAGCAGGTCGTCGGTTCAAGTCCGATCTCCAGCTCCAACGCAAAGAGGCTGTCGCAAAGCGCGACAGCCTCTTTTTTGTTTCCAGCACATCCTACTTCGGGTGTGTCAAGATCTTAGAAAGACTTGTGGTGCGACCTCTCGGATCGGACTTCCCACAGGCTTTTTATTCGGTGAATTTCAGATCAATGTTGCCCATTCCGGTAGTGACTTCCAAACGATTGGTTCCCTCGCTGATCTGGTCTTTCAGGTTGGAATCTCCCATATCGGTGCTCACCAGGATCTGATAATCCTGCTGTTTTCCCCTGAGCGTGCCTGAAACATTTCCCATGTCAGTGGAGAGTGTGACCTGTGGGCTATGTAGGTTCGCTAGAGTAATATCTCCCATGCTTGTGGAGCAGTTGGTGGACGTTTCGGCTGTTACTTGGGAAAGGGAGCAAGTGCCCATGTCGTTTGATACGGTGAGGACAGAGAAGTGGCTGTCCTCTAAAGTGGCATCCCCGGAACTGTTGGTGACATTTCCTTCTTGAAATTCACAGTCCTTCACGGTAGAGGAGCCCATGCTGCTTTCCACTGTCAGCTGTCCTCCCGAGCAGTTTTCCACAAGAGATTGCCCCATGGAGGGATAGATCTCCAGGCCTGTAGATGTGGTGACATTTTCTACGTCTACATTGCCGTTGGAAGCGTATACGGTTACTTCGTCGGCATCCAACTGGGAGAGCTCTACCTGGCCCATGTCGTTCTCTACGTAGACGCTGTCCAACAGGGAATCGGGCAGGGAGATGGTCACGTCGTAATCCCCGTTTCCCCACACCTTTACCAGTTGATACCATTTCCAATCGCCTTTGCCGTTTTCCGATGAAAAGGAGTCCAGCAGACTCACCACCAGTGTGTCTTGTTCCATGGTGATTTGATAAGCGTTGGTGGCAGCATCCACTTTGGGACCCTCCAGACCTTCTTGATCCCCTACAATAGTCACATTCCCCAGGGAAGTGTGAACTTCTATCTTTTTGGGAATTTCTGTGTAACAGGTGGTATCCTGTTGCACCATCCCGCCTCGGGGATAGGTGAAGGCAGACAGGTTAAATCCCATGCCGGCAAAACCCACCCCCGACAGGAGAACGCCGGCCCCTGTCAAGATACATCCAATGATGGCCATAAGTTTGATGGCTCTTTTATGTTGGTTCATGCCATGACCCTCCCTTTTTTGGAAACGCTGCGGCGGAAGCGGCGCCACAACTCTCGGCCCGCCTTAACAGTGGCTTTCCCTGTGAAGTAAAATCCCAAGGCGCACAAGACGCTGAGCCCTAGCAAGGTAATGGAGAGTCCCAGCTGAAACAGCCCAGCAGGAAGCCCACCGGCCATGAGGCCTACATCCAGAACCAGAAACGGAAGTCCCACCGCGCCCAAGATGGCGGCCAGCAGAAAGCCGATAGCCAGCGCGCCCAGCACAATCACGGGGATGAACAGGCAGATGTACACGCACAGCAGGAGCACTATTCCAGCGATCAGCAGGGTGCCCCACAGGGGGAATCCAAGAATCAGCAGCACAATGAGCCACGCTTTTCGCCCTGTGCTTTTAGACTCCTGTTCTTCTGTTTCCTCCCCAAGGATCTCCCGGACGATTTGTTCCGGATCTCCCAGGCTTGCAACGGCTTCTTCCTCGCCTTGGCCATCCTCCATCCTGTCGTCGATGAGCTCGTCGTAGTAGCTCAAGGTCCGGTAGCGTTCCTCTCTAGGCAGCTGGTGCAGAGCCGCTGCCAGTTCATTTAGAAAGATCTGTTTTGTCATGGTGTTTCATCCTTTCTCCCCGTTTCAGAAATTTCCCCAGTCTCTTGGGCGGCGATATAGCGATAGGCACGCATCACGTCCTGCCACTCCACCAGAAAATCCCGGATGCGCTGCTGTCCTGTCGGAGTGAGCCGGTAGTACTTGCGCAGCCGACTGTTATGTTCCATGGAATAGGTGGTCACGAAACCTGCCGCTTCCAGGCGTTTGAGGATGGGATATAAGGTGGATTCCGAAATCTCCACAATGGGCGACACATCCTTGATAATCTGGTAGCCATAGGAATCTTGGGAGCGCAGCGCTGTAAGTACGCACACTTCCAGAAGTCCTTTTTTCAGTTGGGCGTCCATTTCATCGCTCCTTTCCTCTGTCATCGCTTATACTATACATCGCATAGTATAATGCGTCAAGGGGTATTTCTTTCAAGTTTCTTTCGCCTTTCTGACAAGAAAAGGAAAGGTGTCCTGAACAGTTTAGGGCGGATATTTTGTCTTGTGGTTCCTATCAAGGCTGGGTATAATGAGAGCACATCCAAAATAGGGAGGAGAGGTCAATATGTTTCAAGACAAAGTCGCGGTGATTACCGGAGGGGCTCACGGCATTGGCAAAGCTATCGCGGAGCAGTTCCGGGATGCCGGCGCTCATGTGTGTGTCATCGATGTCCAGGATAACAACTATTATGTGGGGGATATCGGGGAGAAAAAAGTCCTGGAAGCCTTCGCGGAGAAGGTCATCCAGGACTTTGGCAGGGTGGATTATCTCATTAACAACGCTCCACCTATGATGAAAGGCATTGACACTTGTTCCTATGAGGAGTTTGACTACGCTTTGCGGGTGGGAGTAACGGCAGCTTTTTATCTCACCAAGCTGCTGACGCCTCATTTTGCGCCGGGAGCGTCGGTGGTGAATATTTCCTCTTCTAGGGACAGAATGAGCCAGCCTCAGACAGAAAGCTACACAGCGGCTAAGGGCGGTATTTCCGCTTTGACTCACGCTCTGGCGGTGAGCCTGTCCGGCAAGGCCAGAGTCAATTCTATCTCTCCCGGGTGGATCGACACAGACTACACGATATACCAGGGCCCCGACGCTTTTCAACAGCCTGCGGGCCGGGTGGGAAATCCTTTAGATATCGCCCATATGGTGCTGTTCCTCTGTTCGGAGAAAGCCGGATTCATTACAGGCGAGAATATCTGTATCGATGGAGGCATGACCCGCCAAATGATCTACCACAACGATTTTGGCTGGACCTTGGAGGAATCCCATTAAATCGTTTGTTTCCTACAATATATGTTGCGGCTTTGTGGAGGCTGAGAATCAGCTGCGCCATTCCACAACTTCCTCCAAACTTTTTCGCGGCCGGGCCGAAGGGGATTCCCCGGGGTATCCCAAGGCAATGGCAGCCACCAGTTGCCCATCTGTCCCCAGCCATTGGCACAGCTCGTCGTAGGCGAAATAGATGTCGCAGATCCACAGGCTTCCAATTCCTTTTTCCGTGGCGGCCAGCAGGATATTTTCGATAGAAGCGCTGATGGACTGGATCTGAGTGATCTCGGCCAAGTGTTCTTCCGGAGTCAGGGGCCCTAGGACATTTTTGCCGTAAGGATTTACCGCAAGGAGGATCACTGGCGCTGTTTCCATGATGTTTGCAGTCTGCTTTGCCGCGGAGATCAGCGGTTTGAACGGGGGAGGGAGCAACGGGTCGTTCTCCATGCGCTGGAGCCCTTGGCGAAATGCTTGGAGCATCTCTGCTTTGGCCTGATCCTGAACCACGGTATAGTTCCAGGGCTGACTATTTTTGGAGGAGGGGGCTTTCAATCCGCTTTGGAGGATCTCCAGAAGCTCCTGCTTGGGAATGGGCTTGTCCAGAAACTTTCGGATGCTCCGTCTTTGATCGATGGATGTTTCCATGGATGGATCGCTCCTTTTCTTGTTGTGTTTACCTGGTCCAGTATACCACAGGGGAGTCGGGTTTTAAACGGGCTTCCTATTTATATTTATATGGGTTGAACGTACGGTCGATTGCTCTGGCGATGGTCAAAAATTGTATGGACAATTTTCACAAAACGGCTGATTAAAACTGTCAAAAGCAGCGGGTTGCGCTTTGGCGGCAGCATGCTATAATAAAGAAAAATTTACGGCGCGAAGCGCGCTGCCTGAAAACTGCCCACCGCAGGTGAGGTAGGATCAGTCTTAGAGAGGAGTGATGCAGGAATGATGGGAAATCCTGTATTCGGAACCGAAAAATGCACTCAGTTGGGTATTTTGGTTCACGACATTGAAAAGAGTTCGAAAGAATACGCTGCTTTGTTGGGGGTGCCGGTGCCGCCGGTGCAGATGACTGGCGTGTATGAGGATGCCCACACCCAGTACCTGGGCCAGCCCACCAAGGCACGTTGCAAGCAGGCTTTCTTCTACTATGGTGACCTGGAAGTGGAGCTGATCGAGCCCGACCATGAACCCAGTGTCTGGCGTCAGGCCCTGGAAGAAAAGGGAGAAGGCCTCCATCATGTGGCGTTCCATATCACCGATATGGAGGAGAAGATCCGCCTGGGTGAAGAGATGGGTATGAAGCTGCTCCAGCGGGGCAGATGGAATACCGGCCACTACGCCTACCTGGATGCCACCGATTCCCTTCACGTGATCATCGAGCTGCTGGAAAACGGCCAGTTCGAGATCTGAGGGAAAACTCTATGAAAGAATTTTGTGGGGAGACCTTTTCCAAGCTCCAGCGAGCGGGGGAGGAGGTCTCCACCCTTCTGTTTGAGGATTGTCTGTTCACAGGCTGCCGGTTTACAGAGCTGACTCTAACCAATTGTCGGTTTTCCGGCTGCCGTTTTGAGAACTGCAAGATCACCGCCCCCAAATTCCGGGGAAGTCAAATGCTTTCCTGCGATTTTGCCGGCTGTGACCTTTCCGGGGTGGATTGGTCCGCACTATTGGACCAGCGCAAACGGGAGATGGGATTCATGCCCTTTGACAGTCTGAAAGACTGCTCTCTGCGCCATTGTGTGTTTTTCGGACTTGATCTGAAAGGGTTTGACTTTTCCGGTGCTGACCTTTCTGGCAGCTTTTTTGACGACTGCGGTCTGAAAGAGGCCAGCTTTGCCGGATGCCAGCTGCAAGGGACTACTTTCTCCCAGAACGACATGACCGGCGCTGATTTCCGGGGCGCCATGGATTATTTCTTCTCCCTGGAGGGAAATCGAGTGAAGGGGGCTCGGTTTTCTCTGCCAGAAGCGGTCAATCTGCTTTCTGCGCTGGGGATCAAAATCGAGGAACCTTGAAAATTGCCGCCGTTTGGCGGCTTTTTTTCTGCCATTTTTGAGGGAGGTCCCCATTCACAAACTATTTACAAAATGATTCTTGACTTTTGCTGACCTAAGTGGTACATTATAAACATGGATTAGCACTCGGATCAAAAGAGTGCTAAAACAGATGGCGGAGGTGAAAGAGTATGGAACTGACGCCACGGAAAGAGCGGATCTTGTCCTCCGTGGTCGCCGGGTATGTGAAAAGCGGCGAACCAGTGGGGAGCAAGGCCATCGCGGAAGAGGTGGGAGTCTCCTCGGCCACCGTGCGAAACGAAATGGCCGACCTGATCGAGCTGGGACTTTTGGAACAGCCTCACACCTCCGCGGGACGGATTCCCTCCCAAAAGGGTTACCGGGAATATGTGGATCACCTGATGAAGGTCCCCCAGCTCCGGGAGGAAGAGTGCCGCACCTTCGATTCCATGCTGCTCTCCGGGTCCTATGAGCCGGAAGGGTTGCTTACCCGGGCGTCTCGGCTTCTCTCTGGAGTGACCCGATGCGCTTCGGTGGTCACCACCCCCAGCGGGGACACGGCCCAAGTGAGAGCGGTCCAGTTTGTACAGACCAGCCGCCGTACGGCCATGCTCATCTTGATGAGTTCCGCCGGGACCATGAAAAACCGAGTGTTCCACTGCGACTTCGATTTGACCAGCGACATCCTTCGGGTGTTCTTCCGGGTGTTCAACGGGAAGCTGGCCGGAAAGAACGTTTCGGACATCACCCCCGCATTTTTGCAGGGGATCGGGGTCTCCCTGGGTCAGATGTACGTGCTGGTGGGAGCGCCGTTGCGGGCCCTGCTGGAAGCGGCCCGGGATACCATGGGCACAGAGGTGCTTTTGAACGGTCAGATGAACCTGCTGTTCTACCCCGAGCTAGAACACGGTGGCGCAAGACGGGTCATGGATTTCCTGGAACGCCGGGAGGATGTGGCCACACTGCTGCGGCAGCGTCCCGGTCAGGTGACGATCCTGATCGGCCGAGAGCTGGGGAAGCCGGAATTGGATAAGACTTCTCTGGCGGTGGCACGCTATCAGGTGAACGGTCAGGATGCTGGTGCCTTAGCGGTGCTAGGGCCTGTGCGGATGGATTATCCCCGAGTGACAGCAGTGCTGCGGTATGTGAGCCAGCAGGTGGGACAGACGCTCACCGTGCTCATGAGAGACGAATAAAAACAACGCGGGGCGACCCGCTGAACCATAGGATTTTTTCAGAAGGGAGCCGGGAACATGGCTAAAGAGAAAAACAAGGAGCCTCAAAAGGAGACGGCACCGGAGGCCCCGGAGCAGGAAGTGAAGCCGGAAGAGGCCCAGCAGGCAGCGGCTTCGGAGGAGACGGAACTGGAAAAGCTCCAAAAGGAATTTGAGGAGCACAAACAGCAACATCTCCGGGTGCTGGCGGAGTACGATAACTTCCGCAAGCGCACTCAGAACGAGAAAAACGCCATCTACAACAACGCTGTGTCCGACACAGTGCAGGCCATTCTCCCCATCGCCGACAACATCGAGCGGGCCCTGAGCCAGGAGAACGCTTCGGCTGAGGACATGCACAAAGGCGTGGAGATGATCGAGAATCAGATCAAGGCTTGCTTCGAGAAATTGGGCCTGACGGAAATGGGTCAGGTGGGGGAGAGCTTCGACCCCAACCTCCACAACGCTGTGGCTCATATCGAGGATGAGTCCCTGGGCGAGAACGTCATCGCCGCTGTGTACCAGAAGGGCTATAAGCTGGGGGACCGGGTGGTCCGTCACGCTATGGTCCAGGTGGCCAACTAAAACAAAGCAGATCCACAATTTTTGAGATAGAACATTCCATTACACCATATCTTTGAGAGCAAAGGAAGGTAGTTTATTATGGCAAAGACAATCGGTATTGACTTGGGTACAACAAACTCCTGCGTGGCAGTTATTGAGGGCGGCGAGCCCGTAGTTATCGCCAACGCTGAAGGCGCCCGCACCACCCCCTCTGTGGTGGCTTTCTCCAAGACCGGCGAGCGCATGGTGGGCCAGGTGGCAAAGCGCCAGGCCATCACCAATCCTGATCGGACTGTTTCCTCCATCAAGCGTGAGATGGGTACCAACTATAAAGTGACCATCGACGGCCAGAGTTACACTCCTCAGGAGATCTCCGCTATGATCCTTCAGAAGCTGAAG
>HF972630.1:13758-15201 GCA_000432995.1 Clostridium sp. CAG:1013 | reverse complement strand
TGTTATCACGGTTCCCGCTTACTTCACCGACGCTCAGCGTCAGGCCACCAAGGACGCCGGCAAGATCGCTGGTCTGGAAGTAAAGCGTATCATCAACGAGCCTACCGCCGCGGCTCTGTCCTACGGCGTGGATAAGGACAACGACCAGAAGGTCATGGTCTATGACTTGGGCGGCGGCACCTTCGACGTGTCCATCATCGAGATGGGCGACGGCGTGCAGGAAGTTCTGGCTACCGCTGGTAACAACCGCCTGGGCGGCGACGACTTCGACCAGCGCGTCATGGACTGGATCCTCTCCACCTTCAAGATGGAGCAGGGCATCGACCTGTCCGGCGACAAGATGGCTATGCAGCGCATTAAGGAAGCCGCTGAGAAGGCTAAGATCGAGCTGTCCGGCGTGACCAGCGCAGCGATCAACCTGCCCTTCATCACCGCTGACGCCACCGGTCCTAAGCATCTGGATATGACCCTGACTCGTGCTAAGTTCAACGAGCTCACCGCCGACCTGGTGGAAAAGACCATGGGCCCCGTGCGTCAGGCTCTGTCTGACTCCGGCCTGTCCATCAATGAGATCAGCAAGGTGCTGCTGGTGGGCGGTTCTTCCCGTATCCCTGCCGTGCAGGAGGCTGTGAAGAACTTCATCGGCAAGGATCCCTTTAAGGGCATCAACCCCGACGAGTGCGTGGCTATCGGTGCTGCTATCCAGGCCGGCGTGCTGGGCGGCGAAGTCCAGGGCCTGCTGCTGCTGGACGTGACTCCTCTGTCCCTGGGCGTTGAGACTATGGGCGGCGTCATGACCAAGATTATCGACCGCAACACCACTATCCCCACCAAGAAGAGCCAGATCTTCTCCACCGCTGCTGACGGCCAGACTCAGGTGGAAGTCAACGTGCTCCAGGGCGAGCGTGAGTTCGCTCGGGACAACAAGCAGCTGGGCCTGTTCAAGCTGGATGGCATCGCTCCCGCTCCCCGTGGCATCCCTCAGATCGAGGTTACCTTCGACATCGACGCCAACGGCATCGTGAACGTGTCCGCTAAGGACCTGGGCACCGGCAAGGAGCAGCACATTACCATCACCTCCAGCTCCAACATGAGCAAGGAAGACATCGACCGTGCTGTGAAGGCTGCCGAGCAGTTCGCCGAGGAAGACAAGAAGCGTCGTGAAGAGGTGGACACCAAGAACAACGCTGAAAACCTGTGCTACACCGCTGAGAAGCTGGTTAACGACAGCGGCGATAAGCTCCAGGATGCTGATAAGAACGAGATCAACACCAAGGTAGCCGCTCTGCGGGAGACCCTGAAGACCGGCACCGTGGACCAGATCAAGGCAGGCATGGACGAACTGCAGAAGGCCGTGTACGCGGTCAGCGAGAAGCTGTATCAGCAGTCCGCTCCTCAGGGCAACCCCGGTGACCCCGGCCAGCAGCCTCCCTATAACGGCGG
>HF972630.1:4223-13738 GCA_000432995.1 Clostridium sp. CAG:1013 | reverse complement strand
GGCAATCCTGGCGGCGGTAACCCCGGCGGCGACGGCAACGTGTACGACGCGGACTATAAAGAAGTGGACTAAGCCTTTGGGCGCTGCCCAAGGGAAAAGACTCCAAGATGCGGGGGCAGTAGCTGTCCCTGCATCTTTTGGAGTTTCGGAAAGAGAATTTGGAAAAATTGGTTTGAGATCAGCGGCGGGTTTCGCCGTTTGGGAGTGATGGATACATGGCGGATAAACGGGATTATTACGAGGTGCTGGGCGTAGCCAAAGGGGCCTCGGAGGACGAGATCAAAAAGGCATACCGAAAACTGGCGAAGCAGTATCACCCGGACTTGAATCCCGGGAACAAAGACGCGGAAGCTAAGTTCAAAGAAGTGAATGAAGCCTACGAAGTGCTGTCCGACAGCGACAAGCGGGCCCGCTACGACCAATTTGGTCACGCGGGAGTGGACCCCAACTTCGGGGGCGGCGCGGCAGGGGGGAACCCCTTCCAGGGAGCCGGTTTCGACTTCTCCGACATTTTCGACAGCTTCTTTGGCGGCTTTGGAGGCGGTTCCCGCAGGGCCAATCCCAACGCGCCCCGGCGGGGCAGCGACGTGCAGGCCAATATCGCCATCTCTTTCGAGGAGGCGGCCAAGGGTTGCAAAAAGACCGTCACCTATTCCCAGATCGAGACCTGCGCGGACTGTCACGGCACCGGCGCGGCGGCTGGAACCTCTCCCAAGACCTGTGAACATTGTCACGGCACGGGCCAGGTGCGGATCAACCAGCGCACTCCCTTTGGCGTAGTCCAGTCCTCCCAGACCTGCGACCGTTGCGGAGGCACCGGCAAGATTGTGGAGACTCCCTGTAAGACTTGCGATGGCAAAGGACGTGTCCGCCGCCACAAAAGCCTGGAGATCACCGTGCCCGCTGGCATCGACGACGAGCAGATCCTCAACGTGGGAGGCAAGGGCAACGCCGGTGTTAACGGCGGCCCGGCCGGAGACCTGCACGTGTATGTTTCTGTGCGGCCTCATCCCATCTTTGAGCGCCGGGGCAACGATGTTTGGTGCGAGATGCCCATCACCTTTACCCAGGCCGCTTTGGGCGCGGATGTGGAAGTGCCCACCTTGGACGGCAAAGTGAGCTACCATGTCCACGAGGGTACCCAGCCCGGGGATGTGTTCCGGCTGAAAGGCAAGGGCATTCAGGGGCTCAGTTCCCGACTGCGGGGCGACCAGTATGTTCAGGTCACCGTGGAGGTGCCCAAGAATTTGTCCAAGCGGCAGAAGGAACTTTTGACAGAACTTGATAAGGCTTCCGATGAAAAGAACTACCAAAAGCGCAAGAGCTTTTTCGGAAAATTGAAAGACTTGTTTGGCGAGTGATCGTTTTTATAAGGAGTCCGGCGGTTTGCCGGGCTCTTTTTTTTACATTTTTGAAATAAACAGGACCAGCTCTTGCAAAGTGATACAGGGCATGCTACAATTGTTGCACGATCAACCATTTGGAGGAGTGGAACAGTTTTGCGATTTATCAACCCCGCGAAGGTCTGCAAAGGCATGGAACTGGGGGAGTTTCCCTCAGACCGTGAGATCATTCGCGACACTCTCACCGTGGCGTGGCCCTCGGTGCTGGAGTCCTTTTTCGTCAACCTGGCCGGCGTGGTGGACACCATCATGGTGGGTACGCTGGGGTCCTACGCCATTGCCGCAGTGGGTTTGACCACCCAGCCCAAAATGCTGGGACTGGCCATTTTCTTGTCTTTGAACGTGGCCGTTTCCGCCATTGTGGCCCGCCGCAAAGGCGCTGGAGATCGGGAAAGCGCCAACCGAGTGGTGCGCATGGCGCTGTTGCTCACCGTGGTGCTGACAGCCTTGACCAGTGTGTTCTTTGTGGCCTTTGCCAGCCCCATCATTCAGCTGGTGGGCTCCCAAGCTGACACCCATGAGTACGCGGTGGAGTATTTCCAGATCATC
Organism: Clostridium sp. CAG:1013; assembly: GCA_000432995.1. Classification (GTDB taxonomy): domain Bacteria; phylum Bacillota; class Clostridia; order Oscillospirales; family Acutalibacteraceae; genus Acutalibacter. Next base: position 11,786 of record HF972630.1, on the reverse strand, counting down.
ATGGGCTGTCAGGGCTTTTCCACTATCTCGTTGGTGCTCAACGCCGCCCAGCGAGGCGCGGGTAATACCCGCATCGCCATGATCACCAACTTGATCTCCAACGGCGTCAATGTGGTGTTCAACTACTTACTGATCGGCGGCAACTTCGGATTCCCTGCCTTGGGTGTGCGGGGCGCCGCTATCGCTACAGTTCTGGGTACGGTGTGTGCCTGTGTGCTGAGTATCATGTCTGTTCTGCGCAGAGACAGCTTTGTGAATCTGCGCAGTGTAAAAGGATGGATTGCTGACAAGGTCAGTTTGAAGTCTATGGGCAATGTGTGGTCCAGTTCCTTGGTGGAGCAGGTCTGCCTGCGTATCGGCTTCCTGCTGTTCTCCATGACGGTGGCTCATTTGGGCACCATCGAACTGGCAGCTCATCAGATCGGCATGAACATGATGAGTATGTCCTTCTCCTTCGGAGACGGTCTCTCGGTGGCTTCTGTGACTTTGATCGGCCAAAGCCTGGGCCGCCAGCGTCCGGATATGGCCAAGGTCTACGGCAACGTGTGCCAGAAGATTGGCCTGATTTGCGCCTGTGTGATGGGTGTGGTTTACTTCTTCTTTGGAGGGGATATCTTCCTGCTGTATACCACGGACCCGGTCATTTTGGATTACGGCGCCATGATCATGCGGATCTTGAGTATCATTTTGTTCATGCAGATTGAGCAGGTGACTTTGTTTGGCTGTCTGCGTGGCGCTGGCGATACCAAGTTTACCGCTCTGGTGTCTCTGTTCAGCGTGACTTTGATTCGTCCCGGCGTCAGCTGGTTGTTGTGCTATCCCGTGGGCTTGGGCCTGATGGGCGCTTGGCTTGGCACTGCGGCGGATCAGTTTGTCCGGTTCTTCCTCACCTTCCTCCGGTTCCGCAAGGGCAGCTGGATGAAGCTGAAGCTGTAAGGTAGTTTCTATTATTTTGGAGTTGTATTGGAAAGGATATCACATCATGAAACAGATCCTTCTTGTCCCTGATTCCTTTAAAGGCACCCTTTCGTCCCGCCAGGTCTGCCAGCTGATGGCGGAACAGCTGAAGCGGTTTTTCCCGGACGCGCAGCTTCGTTCCCTGCCGGTTGCCGATGGGGGAGAGGGCAGTGTAGAGGCGTTCCTGGAGGCTGTGGGAGGCCGCCGGGTGAACGTTACGGTCACAGGACCTTTCGGGGAGCCTGTGGAGAGTTTCTATGGTATTTTGCAGGACGGTGAAACCGCAGTCATCGAAATGGCAGCCTGTGCTGGGCTGCCTATGGTTGAAGGGCGGCTGGACCCGGAAAAAGCCACTACCTATGGCGTGGGTGAACTGATCCTGGCGGCGAAAAAAGCTGGCTGTCGGAAAGTGATCCTGGGTCTTGGGGGGAGCTGCACCAATGACGGCGGCACGGGAGCCGCGGCGGCTTTGGGCGGAAGATTCTTCCGAGCAGACGGTTCGGAATTTGTTCCCACCGGCGGCACGTTAGGGGAGATCGCTTCCTTGGACGCCACGCCTATCCAGCAAGCCTTAGATGGAGTGGAGCTCACTGTCATGTGCGACATCGATAACCCATTGTTCGGGGAGACCGGCGCCGCCTACGTATTTGCACCCCAGAAGGGCGCGGACGCTCCCATGGTAGAGCGACTGGATCAGGGGTTGCGTCATTTGGGCGAAGTGAGCGCGAAATGTCTGGGAAAGGATCTTTCCCAGCTTCCCGGTGCTGGCGCTGCTGGTGGTCTCGGGTTTGGCATGGCGGCTTTCTGTGGAGGAAAGTTGCAGATGGGCATCGACGTTGTGTTGGACACAGTAGGGTTCGACCAGCTCCTTCAAACCGCTGATCTGGTATTCACCGGCGAAGGGAAGATCGACTCCCAGAGCGTTCGAGGCAAGGTGGTCTCCGGTGTGTCCGGCCATTGTAAAAAGGCGGGGGTTCCTGTCATCGCGGTGGTGGGTCAGATCGGTGATGGCTTCGAGCTCATGTATCAGCAGGGTCTGACAGCAGTGTTTAGCATCAATCGAGCAGCGCAGCCTTTCTCGGAGTCCCGTTTCCATGCGGAGGAGAATCTTTCCCTTGCCATGGAAAACATCGCCCGGCTGTTAGCTTTGAATTGAACCTTTTTAGAATTTAAAAGCCATCCTTTTCTTTTTAAGAGAAGGGTGGCTTTTTTCTCTTGACAACAGAGAGGAAAAGATGTAAACTGAAGCTAGCTTCACGTGAAGCGAACTTCATATTAAGGAGGGAGCGGGTGGAAACAAAAGTCAAAGAGCTGCGGCTCCAGCGGGGCATGACCCAACAGGAGCTGGCAGAGATGGTTCGTGTCTCTTCCCGGACCATCATTTCCATTGAGAAGGGACAGTACAGCCCCTCGTTGATGCTGGCATACCGTATGGCTCGGGTGTTTGGCGTTACTGTGGAGGAGCTGTGTTGTCTGGAGGAGAATTTGAAAAGGGAAGAAGCCGAGAAAGAGGAACAGTCGAAATGAAGGGAGAAAGAGATTTATGAAACTCAAAGTGAGAAGTCCGATGAACCTGGTGATGGGGATCTTTATGGCGGTAATGTGTTCGGTGTGCCTTGTGGCATATTTCGTTAAGGACCAGGACATTCGTTTGTTGGCTGCCGGGTTTATTGTGCTTGTTTGGGCCGTGACGGAGTTTTATGAGGCTTTTCACAAGGGCCCTATTGAGGAGCGTGTCTCAGGCCAAGCAGATGAACGGGACATATATCTGGCTATGAAATCCAGCCGCACAGCAATGAGTATTTTTAATAAGGTGCTTTTGCTGGTGTCCATTGTTTCCTTTTGGGTGTATTCCAGGTTTGACGTGGAGTTCCTGCTCCCCATGGCGGTTACTCTCTGCGGAGTGGAGTTGTTTTTGTTCCTTTTGCTTCTGTGCGTCAACATCTATTATGAAAAGCGGGGTTGAACCGGCGTTTTTTCAAAAAGGGCATTTTCTCCGAAACTAGCAAGAATTGTCATTCATAAGTGGGAGCATGCGAGTCACACTAGGTAATGCAAACGCAAGAAAACTTTTGCGAAGGAGAAAACAAAAATGAAGAGCAATTCCAGCATGGTACCCGAAGCTAAGGAAGCAATGAACCGCTTTAAGATGGAGTCCGCCTCTGAGGTGGGCGTGAACCTGAAGCAGGGCTACAACGGCGACCTGACCTCCCGTCAGGCCGGCTCCATCGGGGGCCAGATGGTCAAAAAGATGATCGAGTCCTATGAGAAGAATATGAAGTAAATTCTTTCTTCACGCAAGCGCCCTGCCGTTATCGGCAGGGGCCCTGCCGTTATCGGCAGGGCGTTCGCTTTTTACTCATAGTCCTCCAGGATGGCGCGGACCTCTTTTAAGGTATCGGCAGTAAATCCTTCCCGCAGCAGGGCGATATCCTCTTGGGGCAGTAAATAGACGTCTACGTCCGACACCAGACAGGGCTCCGTCTCCCCTTGACGGAATACTCCGATTTTTCCCTGATAAATGGTTACCCGATAAGGGCCTTCCTCCTGGGGAGTGGGGGAATTTCCGTTTCCTTGACTTGCGGAAGGCTTTGGGGTATAATATACCGTATCGTTTGCGGCCGGCTCGCCCTGGACAGGCACTGCTGTTCCACCCCGCAGGGGAAAAGATAAAAGGGAAACAAGCAAGGCTGCCGCCGTAACAACCAAAGCCAGAATTGTGGGCTTTTTGTAATCTTTCAGCTTTTTATCATCCAAAGAAATCACCTCGGCAGAAGTATGGGCAGTTTTTTCCCAACTTATGCCACCGCTAAGGCGCCCTGCGCCCCAAGGAGGAAACCGTGTTAGATAAAAAGGATTTAAACAAATATAACACCACTTCCATTGGGACACCTTCCCAGCGGACGGAAGGGGAACTTTCCCAATCTGCCGGAGCCACTGCGAAAGCGGTGGGCGGCATGGTTTGGAAAGCCTTTAAAACGGTGTTTTGTATCATGTGCGTCACCGGACTTTTGGTTTTTCTGTCGGTGGCGGCGTTCCTGCTCAGCTTCCGGGACACTGAGCCCCCGGATCTGAGTGCCATGTCGCTGAGCTATTCCAGCTTTGTGTATGTGGACGATGAGGAAGGCAACTCCACGGAATACATGACCATCTATAAGGATGCCAACCGTGAATGGGTTTCCCTCAATGACATTCCCGCCTATATGAAAACTGCTCAGGTGGCCATCGAAGACCACCGTTTCAGCGAACACAATGGTGTGGACTGGTGGAACACCTCAGGCGCTGTGTTCAAGTTGTTCACCAACAGCGGCGGAGGCGGCGGTTCCACTCTGACTCAGCAGCTCATTAAAAACATCACTGGCGAGAAGCAAGTGAGTATCCTGCGAAAAGTGCGGGAGATCTTCACTGCTTTGAACATGGAGAAAAAGTATTCCAAGCAGCAGATTCTGGAAGCCTACTTGAACGTGGTCAACTACGGTGGCCAGAACGAAGGCGTGGAAGCAGCTGCTAAGGCGTATTTTGGGAAGAGTATTTCGGAGTGCTCCCTGGCTGAATGCTGCTTGATCGCTGGTATCACCCAGAACCCTTCCCAGTACAATCCGCTGATTTTCCCTGACGAGGCCATAAACAGGGGCGAGGTGGTGCTGGACCGTCTGTGGAAACTGTCCGACGGAGATGAAAGCAACGACGAGCTGGTAGTGACCGGTGAGCTGGAAGGCCAGCTGGTTCCCATCACGGAAGAGGAATACAATCAGGCCCTGGCTGAGTTTGAGACCATGACTTTCGGCGACGTGGAAGTGGAAGAAACCGAAAGCGTGGAAGAACAGCAGGATCTGGACGATTGGAACTGGTATATCGACACCATGTTTGAGGACATCGTGTCTGATTTGCAGGAGACCTATGGGTATTCCTACGAAGTGGCCGTGAACATGATCTACAACTCCGGCCTTGAGATCCATTGCGCTATGGATCCCCAGATCCAGTCTGACCTGGAAAATCTTTTTATCAATGGTGACTGCATGCCTGAGGACGAGGATATCGAAGCGGGCATGTTCATCATGGATCCCTATACTGGCCGGGTTATCGCGGTCATCGGCAGCCGGCATGAACGTGATGGTGTTCGTCTTTGGAACAACGCCACAGACTCCAAGCGGCAGCCTGGTTCGTCTTTCAAGCCTGTCAGTGCCTATTCTTTGGGATTGGAGACGGGGACTATCACTTACGGTTCCGTGCTGAAGGACCAGCCTGTGCCAGAATATTATGGCCCTGGTACCACGGAGGAAGGTCCCTCCAACTTCTCCCTGGAATATACTGGGTATATGAATGTGGACGAGGCTATTGAGGTGTCTCAGAACGCCCCTGTGGCATGGCTTGTGAAAGAGCTCACTCCCGAGTCCTGCTTCCAGTGGCTTACGGAGAAGCTCCATTTTACCACCTTGACCGAAGCGGATGCCCACAGTTATTCCGCCATGGCTCTGGGCGGCATGACCGAAGGTGTCACGGTGCGGGAAATGACGGCGGCTTACTGCATGTTTGCCAATGGCGGCTATTACTACGAGCCGTACACTTACACCTATGTGAAAGACCATGACGGCAACGTGATCCTGGACAACCGGGACAACGTGGGCGAACAGGTGATGTCCACCGAGAACGCCACCATCATGAACAAACTCCTCCACCGTCCTGTGGAGGGATATAACGGCACCGCAACCATGATGTCGGATCTGGGCGTGGATCTTTACGCCAAGACCGGTACCACCAACGATACTAAGGACTTGACCTTCGTGGGAGGCACGCCCTTCTGCGTGGCGGGTATTTGGAATGGTTATCCCACGCCTTCGGAATTGTGGGATCCCAACACTGCCAAGGTGACTTGGAAAGCTGTGATTCAGTATCTGATGCAGTACGATTGGAGCGGGAAAAACTGGGTGCTCAGCGACAACGTGTTTCAGTCCACCTTCTGCCGCAGCAGCGGCAAGCTGGCGGGTCCCAACTGCTATGACACAGCGGTTGGCTGGTATTCTTCCAGCAATCTGCCTGGAACCTGTAACGGTGGTTCTGACCATATCGCGGGACCTGCCGCGTCGCCCTCACCGTCTCCTTCGGTGAGTCCTTCTGCGGAGCCCAGCGTGTCGCCCTCGCCGTCTATGGAGCCAACTGTTTCTCCTGGACCTTCGGAAGATCCTTCTTCCGATCCCTCTTCCGATCCTTCTTCGGATGTTTCCGATATTGAGAATACTCCCACGCCTGCGCCTTCTGAGGAACCCACTCCTGAGCCGCCTCCCGGACCGGAGAGTTCCACGGAACCGGAGCCTACTCCTGAACCGCTTCCACCGGAAAGCAGTAGCAGCTCAGTGGAAGGTTAAGGGAACAGTGTTGGCCACAACTAGATAAGACAGCAAAAACTGCCGTAAGATGTGAATTCTTTTCGGCGGTTTTTGTTTTATCGAGGGGGCTTGATTTTTTTCTTAACCTGTGGTAAACTGTTCGCTGTGACAATACAATCGTATTTTGTAGGTGAACAATGAAAAGCGATTCTTATCTTGTTGTTGACGAAAAGGCACTGCCGGAAGTATATCAAAAGGTGGTCAAGGCCAATGCCCTGTTGGAAAGCGGGGAGGCAGCCACTGCCTCTGAGGCGGTGCGCATAGCGGGAATCTCCCGCAGCGTATATTACAAATACCGAGACGCAGTGTTTCCTTACACCCAAAAAGCGTCCTCGGGAATCTTGACGGTGCAGGTCAACCTGACGGACCGTCCCGGTGTATTGGTGAGCCTGCTCACCGTGTTTTACCGGGCTGGGGCCAATATCCTCACGGTGAACCAGAATATCCCCGTGAAGGGTAGGGCATTCGTTTCGGTGTCCGCCCGCATCGACAAAATGGAGCAAACTCCCGGCGAGCTTTTGGAAAACCTGAAGCAGGTGGAGGGCGTGATCAAGATCGACAGCATTGTGGACTAAGCGTCCCATTGTGAATAGAAAGGAATGGTATCGATGGCTGAAATCGCGGTGATGGGTCACGGCGTAGTTGGCTCCGGTGTGCTGGAGGTGCTCTTGTCCCATACAGACAGCATTTCAAAGCGGGCCAAAGAAGAGATCCACGTCAAACGGATTCTGGATCTGCGGGAGTTTCCCGATCTGCCTTACAGCGGCTGCTTCACCAAGGATTTTAACGACATCCTGAACGACCCGGAGATCCGGATCGTGGTGGAGGTCATGGGCGGTTTGGAGCCTGCGTACTCCTACGTGAAGGCTTGCCTGGAAAACGGCAAAAGTGTGGTTACCTCCAATAAGGAATTAGTGGCCCAGAAGGGCGCGGAGCTTTTGGCTTTGGCCCAGAAAAACAACCTGAACTTCCTGTTCGAGGCCAGCGTGGGCGGCGGAATCCCCATCATCCGGCCCATCAGCCAGTGTTTGGCAGCCAATGAGATGACGGAGATTGCCGGCATCCTCAACGGCACCACAAACTTTATTTTGACAAAAATGATCCGAGAGCATATGGCCTTTGACGACGCTTTGGCTTTGGCTCAGAAATTGGGCTACGCCGAGCGTGATCCCTCCGCTGACGTGGAAGGCATCGACGCCTGCCGAAAGATCTGCATCCT
>HF972630.1:2065-4207 GCA_000432995.1 Clostridium sp. CAG:1013 | reverse complement strand
CCTGGCCTCTTTGGCCTATGGCACTCATGTGTACCCTGACAGTGTCCACACCGAGGGCATCACCTCCATCACTAAAGAGGACGTGGGCTACGCCGACGCCTGGGGCGGTGTGATCAAGCTGATCGGAGAGGTGAAGAAACTGGAGAACGGTCGGGTACATATTCAGGTGGCTCCCATGTTTATTTCCCGGGAAAGCCAGCTGGCCAACGTGGACGACGTGTTCAACGGTATCCTGGTCCGGGGCGACGCTACCGGTGACGTGGTGTTCTACGGCAAGGGTGCAGGCAAACTGCCTACCGCCAGCGCCGTGGTGGCTGACGTGATCGACTGTGTCCGCCATCTCCGTTCTGACCGAAAGATCCTCTTCTGGGAAGATTCCAAGCCCGACTACGTCCAGCCTTGGGAGGACACTCCTCAGGACCTGTTTGTCCGGGTCAGCGGGGAAGGGGACAGCGACAGCCTGTTCGACCTTGTCCAGCAGGTGTTCCCCGAAGCCGTGCGGCTAATCCGCCGGGACGAGGAGCAGGGTGAGACCGGTTTCACCTTGTCGGAAGTGACAGAAAACCAGCTGAAAGCCAAGATCCCCGCTTTGGAGGAACGGGGCTTGAAGCTGGAGAACCGGATCACCATCGCGGATTTTTGAGAGGGGAGAGATAGGAAATGATCCGAATCGACGTGCCGGCCACCAGCGCCAACCTGGGTTCCGGCTTTGACTCTCTGGGTATCGCCCTCACCATGCAAAACCGTGTGTGGATGGAGGAATCCGATACTTTGGAGATCCGCTGCACCGATGGGGTAAAGGTCCCCACCGACGAAAGCAACCTGATCTTTTGGGCGGCAAGCCATCTCTATGAGATCTGCGGCAAAAAGCTGCCTGGCCTGAAGATCATTCAGGAGAACAATATCCCCATGGCTCGGGGTCTGGGGAGCAGCTCCGCCTGTATCGTGGCGGGAATCCTGGGGGCCAACCGGTTCATGGGCAACCCCTTGTCCCACACCGACCTGATTAACTTGGCAGCCCAGATCGAAGGCCACCCGGACAACACCAGCCCGGCCCTGTCCGGCGGTTTGGTGGCCTCTGCAATGGAGGGAAAACGGGTGTACAGCGTCAGCGTGCCTGTGTCGGATAAGATCCGTTTCGCCCTGATGATCCCTCCCTTTGAGCTGAAAACAGAGGAAGCCCGTGCGGCTCTGCCCAAGACCTACTCTCGGGAGGACGCGGTTTACAACCTGTCCCGCTCTGGTTTGATGACTGCTTCTCTGTTTTCCGGAGAGCTTCAGAACCTGCGTGTGGCAGTGCAGGATAGGATCCATCAGCCCTACCGTTCCGGACTCATTGGTCACTACGACGATGTGTTCCGCATGAGCTACGAGCTGGGGTCCCTGGGAACCTATGTCAGCGGCGCCGGCCCCACCATCATTGCTATGATCGACGCGGACAACGCCGACGCTTTCGGCAGGAACTGCGTCACTCATTTGGAGGATAAGGGCATTACTGGTTGGCGTGTAGAGATCCTCTCCGCCGCATCTCAGGGCGCCCAGATCGTCATCGAGTAAGGAACGGTCCGTCCGACCCAGGAACAGCATACAATGGCTGTGGGATATGAATTTGTCAGAGATGACCCGCCTGTTTTGGGCGGGATGAAGGGAAGAATGTGTATGGCACTGATCGTACAGAAGTTTGGCGGCTCCTCCGTCCGGGACGCCGAGCGCATTAACAATGTGGCGGACATCGTCACCTCCACCTACCAGGAGGGCAACGATGTGGTGGTAGTGGTCTCCGCTCAGGGCGACACTACCGACGATTTCATCGAAAAGGCTGCTGAGATCAATGACCGGCCTTCTAAGCGGGAAATGGATATGCTCCTCTCCGCAGGTGAGCAGATCTCTGCTGCTCTGCTGGCCATGGCCATCGAGCGTATGGGATATCCTGTGGTTTCCCTGTTGGGTTGGCAGGCCGGCTTTGACACCACCTCTGATTACGGCAACGCCCGCATCAAGAAGGTGGACGCCTCCCGGATCAAGAAGGAACTGGATAAGCGGCGGATCGTGGTGGTCACCGGTTTTCAGGGCGTGAACAAGTACGGCGACATGACCACGCTGGGACGTGGCGGTTCTGACACCAGCGCCGTGGCGATTGCC
>HF972630.1:0-2047 GCA_000432995.1 Clostridium sp. CAG:1013 | reverse complement strand
CGCCACCATGCACGCAGACCTGTGCCAGATCTTCACCGACGTGGACGGCGTGTATACTGCTGATCCCCGGAAGATTCCCGGCGCTGTGAAGCTCAGCTCCATCTCTTACGACGAGATGCTGGAACTGGCGACTCTGGGCGCTCAGGTGCTCCATAACCGTTCTGTGGAAATGGCCAAGAAATACAACATTGAATTGGAAGTCCTTTCCAGCCTGACCCGGCGGAAAGGTACCATCGTGAAGGAGGAAAGCAACGTGGAAAAAATGCTCATCAGCGGGGTGGCGAAAGACGATAATATTGCCCGCATCTCCATCATCGGGGTGCCGGATAAGCCGGGCCTGGCCTTTAAGATCTTCTCTCATCTGGCTGCCAAGGGGATCAACGTGGACATCATTCTTCAGTCCATCGGCCGCAATGGCACCAAGGATATCAGCTTCACCGTGGAGAAGAATAAGATGGACGACACCATGGATCTGCTCCATCAGAACGCTGAGAAGTGGGGCGCTTCCAACATCGTGTCCGACGACAACGTGACCAAGGTCTCCATTGTGGGCGCTGGCATGGAATCCCATCCCGGTGTGGCTGCAGAGATGTTCGAGGCTCTGTTTTCTCGCAGCGTAAACATCCAGATGATCTCCACCAGCGAGATCAAGATCTCCGTGCTGCTGAACAAGGCTGACGGCGATCGCGCTGTGGAAGCTATCCACGAGAAATTCTTTGAGGATCAATAAAAAATGCTGCTGATCAAATTCTGGCAACTACTTGCCAGGAATTGAAAAGCAGCGTGGTGAGTAATCGCCCCCGGATCGCGCAAGCTAAATCCGGGGGTGATTTTTGTATGTTTCCGTATTTTTGGGGCGGTACGCCGTACAGCGGCGCGTCCGGTTTGAACTTTGTTTTGTTTGCCAGGGATATCGAGCCCGGCCTTCCTGAAGAGGTGCGAGCTGCCATTGAAGAGCACAGGGACGAGATCCACAGCGAGGAGGACCTGCGCCGCATGGCGGAGGAATTAATGCTTCGGCGGTAAAAAGAGAGCGTCCCCGGGATTATCCCAGGGGCGCTCGTCCTGTTTCGGGGAGGATAGTTTCCTCAAAGAGTTTTTTGGCCCATCCATTGGCTCTGGTTGACCTGGAATCCCAGTTTCTGATACCAGTCCACCAAGGCCACGTATAGCAGCTCCACGGAGCCGCTGCCCTGACTTTGTAGCCACTTGATCCCTTCCAGGACCATCTGCATGCCGATGCCTTTTTCCCGGGCTTCTTTGACCACGCCCACGCAGCCGATGGATCCCACTTTTTCCGAAGAGGGGATAAACCGTCCGCCTTCCGGATCCACCATTTCGAAGCCCACAATCTTTCCATTTAGTTCGGCCGCCAACACAAGGCCATGGTAGTCGTAGAAGCAGTCCAGCCAGTAATGCTGGGCGTTTTCCACCGCCTCCAGAAGCTGAGGCGTGTCATGTTCCTCCAGCAGCCGGAAGGTAAGGCCTTGGGGAGCAGGGGGGATGGGAAACGCTTTGGGGTCATACCCATGGAGGGACAAAAGCATGTTGACGCTGGTCCACTCTGCGGAATAGCCTCGATGTTCGAAGAAGGGTACGGCTTCCGGGTTTTCCAGAGGTACTCCCTGGAGCAGGTACCACCGAGCTTGGCCCAGGACCACGTTTTTGCCACCGTTCTCTCGGATATGTTCCTCGGATCTGGCAAGCAGGCTGCTGCCGATTCCCTGCCGACGGAAAGGTTCCTTTACACACAGCAAGGCGATGGCATTTCCATGGATCAGGGAATAACCTGCCAGTTGGCCGTCTTTACGCTCCTGAAACAGGGTGGCTTTTTCCGGTTTTAGCAGGTCGTAAAACCATTCTTCTTTAATGGGGTATTGGGGAAAACATTCCAGATAGAGCTGGTACAGCTCCCTAAATTCGCTGGCCATGACCGAACGCTCCTTTTTGTGGTTTTGGATATTGATCCACGCTTGGGGTGGGGAAGTCCCCCCAGACGTCTTTCTGGTTGTCTAGGGATTCTTCCTCATCGTCCGCGTTTCCATTT
>HF972629.1 GCA_000432995.1 Clostridium sp. CAG:1013 | reverse complement strand
GCCAACGGGGTAGATCTGCGTCCGGTCCATCAGGACTGCGGCCTGCTTCTCTACGACCGGGAGCGTCAGGACGTCCACGCGGGGGGCTCCGGGTGTGGCTGCTCCGCCGGCGTGCTGTGCGGCCATCTGCTCCGCTGCATGGGCAAAGGCGAGCTGAAAAACATTTTGTTCTGCGCCACCGGTGCGCTGATGTCTCCCACCTCTCAGCAGCAGGGCCTGGCCATTCCCGGGGTCTGCCATGTGGTGCAGCTTACAGTGGGATAAAAAAGCCCTTCCCCAGACTAGGGGAAGGGCTTTCACGCGTTCGTTATGGATGAAGCATAGTTAAGCGAATTTCTCCATGGGGGAGATGTCCACGCCTTCCTTGTGGGCTTCCAGGAACTGGAGCAGCTTGTTCCCGATGACCTTCACGCCGCCGGGCACGTCGCTTTCCAGGTTGATGGGCAGGATAGGGTCATGGACGGAGAGCCGCAGCAGGAACCAGCCTTCCCCTTCTCCCTTGGGGAAGGATACCCGGATGCCTTCCCGGTTGTCGGGGGCGATGTTCCAGTTCTGCTCCTTGGCGTATTCCTCCAGCGCCTGGATCAGCGCTTCGCCACAGGCACGGAATTCCGGGTCGGAAATGGGCAGCCGGACCTCGTCCGCCTCGGCGGGCTCACGCAGAGGAGCCAGCAGGTCCTCCAGCTCCTTGCCCTCCTTGCGGAGGGAAGCCATCTTGATGAGGATCTTGGTCACCAGGTAGGCACCGTCGTCCAGGAAGTGGTTCTCCCGCATGGCGGCATGACCGCTGGTCTCAATGGCCAGGGGACAGTTGATCCCTTCCTTGTTCAGGCGCAGAGCCTCGTTGATCACGTTCTTGTAGCCACGCTTGAACCGGTGATGCTTGCCGCCCAGGGTGTTTTCAATGTATTCCTTCAGGCCGTCGGAGGTGATGGAATCGGTGACCACCGTGCCGCCTTCGTTGCCCTCCAGGGCAATGGCAGAGGCCAAGGCCACCAGACGATTCCGGTTCAGCTCCTCGCCCCGGTTGTCCACCGCGGCGCCCCGGTCCACGTCTGTGTCGAAGATAACGCCCAGGTCCGCTTTAGACTCTTTCACCGCCCGGGAGATAAAGCCCATGGCGGTCTCGTTTTCAGGGTTGGGAATGTGGTTGGGGAACATGCCGTCAGGCTCCAGGAACTGGCTGCCGGAAATGTCCGCGCCCAAAGGCTCCAGAACGTCGGTGGCATAGAATCCGCCAGCGCCGTTGCCGGCGTCCACCACGATGTGGAATCCCTTCAGGGGATGCTCGTAGTCAGGAGCGCCAACGCCTTTCTGGATGGTCTCCCGCAGGCGCTTGGCGTAGTCTTTCATGTAGCCGCAGTCCTCACGGGTGCCGGGAACTTCCTTGGCAGGATGCTCCCCGTTCTGGGATAGGGTCAGGATCTCGGTGATGTCCGGAGCGTCCAGACCGCCCTGAGGCGTGAAGAACTTCAAACCGTTGCGGTGATAGGGGTGATGGCTGGCTGTGATCTGCACGGAGCAGTCGCAGGGCAGATCCAGCGTGGCCCAGAACATGGAGGGTGTGGAAGCCAGGCCGCAGTCCAGCACGTGCACGCCGTATTTCACAAACACCCGCTGCAGCGCTGCGCTGATTCTGTCAGCGGAAACGCGGGAATCGTGGCCGATAGCGATGCGCAGTCCCTCAGGAGACTTGTTCAGGTGACGCTCCACCCACACCAAATAGGCGGCTGCGATGGTCTCCACCACTTCGTCCGTGAGATTGATGGGCTCCCCAGGCACGCCGTCCACAGCAACTCCGCGAATGTCCGTGCCGCTTTTTAACTTGAGATAATCCATTAAAGAACACCCCTTTCATGATCTGTCCTCATTGTACCAAAATTTGTCCGAACATGCAACGTCCCTTTGGAGGAAAACCGGTGAAAAACAGGACTCGGCTCTGGCGTCATCCATAAAATCCATGGCGCGAAACCAGTCCGGCATCACGCTGGGGGCGCGGACGTGAGTTGGCGGCCATCACAGCCCGAGTGTCAGCGAGCGGCCTAGGTCTCGCTTGCCGGTTGGGACCGCTAAACGAGTCCAACATCGCGCTGGCGGCGCGGACGTGAGTTGACGGCCATCACAGCCCGAGCGCCAGCGAGCGGCCCAGGTTTCGCTTGCCGGTTGGGACCGCGAAACCAGTCCAGCATCGCGCTAGCGGCGCGGACGTGAGTTGACGGCCAGCACAGCCCGAGCGTCAGCGAGCGGCCCAAAGCGCGAAATGCATCCGGTGCAACCGGTTGCATCTTTTTGGAAAGTGTGCTATGATGGCACCGGAACAAAAAGCAAAGGAGGAATGACTATGTCACCCAAGATGGTAGAACTGCACGACATCGATGTGCCGGCCTTTTTGAAGGTGCTGGACAGCTGCGAGGGCGAGGTCTATCTCATGACCCGTGACGGTGATCGGCTGAATTTGAAAAGCAAACTGTGCCAGCTGGTAGGACTTACTGCGCTGATCGAGGGAGGCAAGATCGCCGAGGCCTTTGTCATGTGTGAGAAGGAATCTGACGAATCCAAATTGTTCCGATTCAACCTGTACAAGACTCCGGAAGAGGAAGAGGAATGATCCTCCGGTAAGAAAGGAAGCAGAGCAATGCTGACGGAAAAGAAAAAGGAATTTATCGAGTTCATGCTTTCAGCGCAGGTGCTGCGCTTCGGCCACTTTGTCACAAAGAGCGGCCGGAATACCCAGTATTTCGTGAACACCGGAAATTATAAGACCGGCGCTCAGCTTTCCCGCTTGGGCAGTTACTACGCCCAGCTGGTGAAGGATACCGTGGGCGGCGACTTTGAGGCAATGTTCGGCCCGGCTTATAAAGGTATTCCCCTGGCCACTGTCTGCGCCGCATCCCTGTATCGGGACCACGGCATCGACCGGCCCTATTTCTTCAACCGCAAGGAAGCCAAAGACCACGGCGAGGGCGGCAACACTGTAGGCTATCAGCCCCAGGACGGCGATCGGATCATCATCATCGAGGACGTGATCACCGCTGGTACTGCCGTGCGGGAGACTATGCCCATCCTGAAGGCCTGCGCCGATGTGAAGGTGCCCCATATGTTCATCAGCGTGGATCGCTGTGAAGTGGGCCAGTCTCCCGGAAAGACCGCCATCATGGAGGTTGAGGAAGAGTTTGGCGTGAAGGTCCATCCCATCGTCACGGTGGTGGATATCCACGAGTACCTGAAAGACAACGGCACCGACCCTGAACTCATCAAAGCCATGGAAGGCTACATGGAACAGTACTGCGTGCTGTAACAAACGATGCGCAACAAAAATGCCCCCGGGTAACCGGGGGCATTTTCTATTTGCTTTTAAATTGGTGAAAAGACTACCGTGCCCCGTGGCGGGTGGGAACGCCTTTCTTGGCCTTGCGCTTTTTAAATGGGTAAACTGGGCTCTGAGAATTGGCGATCACATGGTCTACGAAATGAACCAAGGCCAGCATCAGAGCAATGGAGAACAACAGCATGGGTGCCAAGGCGATAAGCATGGGCAGAGTGAAGGTGGTGAGAGCGAAAAAGTCGCTCAGGAACAGGGAGGCTCCCACGAAGGCCGCCAGCAGTACCCCGAACAGGGCGCCCCGCAGGCCATTGAAGGGGGCGCTGACCTTGAACAGCATGATAAAGCCCGTCAGGCTGGTGAGAATCACCGCCAGGGTGGACATGTCCGCGTTGGACAGCTCCAGGGGCCCGCTGAGGGCGCAAAGCAGCATGATGTTTGCGGTCATGGTGAGAGAGGCGGGGATGGATTGACGGATCACGTTGAGGATGAATTTTCCCCGCAGCCTGTCCTTGTTGGGCTCCAGTGCTAGGATAAAGGAGGGAGTGCCGATGGTCAGGGTGCTGATGAGAGTCTGCTGCACCGGCTGGAAAGGATAGGTGTAGTTGATGAAGATGAACAGCACGGCGATCAAAGCCGAGAAAATGGTCTTGGCCAAAAACAGGGCGCTGGATCTTTGAAGGTTATTGATGGAGCGCCGCCCCTCCTGAACCACCAGGGGCATGGAGGCGAAGTTGGAGTCCAGCAGCACAAGGCTGGAAACAGTACGGGCCGCGTCGCTGCCGGAGGCCATGGCGATGGAACAGTCCGCCTCTTTCAAGGCCAGCACGTCGTTGACTCCGTCGCCAGTCATGGCAACGGTGTGGCCCTGGGCTTTCAGGGCCTTCACAAAGCTGAGTTTCTGCTGGGGCGTCACCCGGCCGAACACGGCGTACTGGTTCACCGCTTGGCGGATGTCCTCTTCGGTGTGAAGGGTGGTGGCGTCCACATATTTGTCGGCATTCTCCAGGCCGGCTTTCCGGGCGATGTTGGCCACGGTCACCGCGTTGTCGCCGGAGATCACTTTCAGGTCCACGCCCTGGTCGGCAAAGTACCGGAGGGTCCGGGGGGCTTCCCGGCGGATTTTATCGCTGAGGAGCACCAGGCCCAAAGGCCGCAGCTCGCCTGAAATGGTCTGGCCGTCGAAGTCGTCAGGGCTTTGGGCCAGCAGCAGCACACGCTGTCCCTGCTGGGAGTAGGATTCCACCTGTTTCCGGATGGTCTCAAAGGCTTCTCCCAGAATAAACTCTCCGGCGCCCATCACATAGGCTCCCTGGCCCGGGAAAAAGGCGCCGCTCCACTTTCGAGCGGAGGAGAAGGGCACCAGGCTGGAAGCGCGCCAGGGGCTTTGCTCCGGAAAACGGTCCCGGATGGCCAGAAACGTGGGGTTGTCGTCCGTAAGGTTGGAGACAAGGGCGTTCAAGGGGACGGCCATCTCCTGCTCCGTGACACCTTCAAAGGGGACCAGTTCGTCTACCTGCATGGTGCCTTCGGTGATGGTGCCGGTTTTATCCAGGCAGAGAGTGTCCACTCGGGCCAGGGTTTCCACGCAGTACAGGTCCCGCACCAGAGTTTTCCGGGCGGAGAGTTTCACCACGCTGACGGCGAAGCACACACTGATAAGCAGCACCAGGCCCTCGGGGATCATGCCCACCATGGCGGCGGTGGTGCTGACCACGGAGGTTTGCAGGTTATCTCCCAGCACAAAGAACTGCTTCCAGAACAGCAGGGCACCAATGGGCAGAATGCCGAAGCCCACCACTTTCACGATCCGGTCGATGGAGTCCATGATCTCGGAGTTCCGCTTTTTGATATACTTGGCGTCGCCGGCGATCTTGGTGGCGTAGTTGTCAGCGCCCACATGCTCCACCTGAGCGCGGCACTGGCCGCTGACCACAAAGCTGCCGGAAAGCAGATGATCTCCCGGCTGTTTCAGGATGGGGTCTGATTCGCCGGTGATGAGGGACTCGTTGACTTCACACTCACCCGCGGCGACTACGGCGTCGGAGCAGATCTGATTGCCGGAGGAGAGCACCAAGATGTCGTCTAAGACAACTTCTTCCACGGGAATGGACTTTTTTTGCCCCTCCCGCAGTACCACCGCTTTGGGGGCGGACACGATGGACAGTTTGTCCAGGGTGCGTTTGGCCCGGATGCTCTGGAAGGAGCCGATCAAGATGTTGGAGAAGATAACGCCCAGAAACACGGCGCTGCGGAACGATCCCACCAGGATCACTGCGGCGGCCAGGGCGAAGTTTAGTATGTTGAAGAAGGTGAACACGTTCTCCCGAATGATCTGGCCTTCGGATTTCGTTTTGATGCCAGAGACGCCGTTGTGCAGGCCCTCTCGGATCCGGCGCTGTACTTGGTCCTGGGAAAGGCCGGTTTGGGGATCGGGATGGAAACGCTCCGCCGTCTGGCGCCTGGATGGCTGAGAGGCGGGACGTTTAGTGTCTCGGTCGCGGCTGCGGGACAAGGAAAATCCCTCCTTTTTCGCTGAATTTCATTACTCACAGTATACACCATGAAAGGATGGTTTCCAAGCGGAGATCTGGGGGATTTTTAAAAAATTTCCGCTTTTCCACAATTTCAGAACATGAGCCTCCCCCAAGGTGGAGAAATATAGCCAAAAAGGGAATGTCAATTCCTGAGAAATCGAGAAAAAACCAGGTTTTTCGCAGGTTTGAGGGATTTGACAGAAAAATTAAAAAAGAATATAATGCCCTCTAGGTAGTTTAGAAAACAAGTTTATCTCCCAACATAGAAAGGATGTTTCACAGATGGCTGGCAAGAAGACAGCGGAATTCATGATTGTAAACCGCAGAAGCGGCAAGGCTTTGCAGGCAACCGGCCTGGACAACGGCCTGGTAGTGGAGCAGGCCGAACCCGCCAAGACTGACGCTCAGATCTGGACCTCCGTAGAAGCGGAAGGCGGCGTGAAGCTTTTCAATAAAGCCTGCGGCAAAGTGCTGGACGTAATGGCCAACGGCACTGCTAACGGCACCTGGGCTCAGACCTGGGAGGACGTGGACGGCGAGAGCCAGCTCTGGAAGCTGGTCAACGTGACCACCACCTACAAGAAGATCATCAATGTTATGGCTGGCAAAGCTCTGGACATTGTGGATATGAGCAGCGAGGACGGCGCTCCCGCCCAGATTTGGGAAGACGTAGACGGCGAAGGCCAGCAGTGGAAGTTTGTTTCCACCGCTCCCAAGACTGCCACTAAGACCGTGCGCAAGTCTACTGCTAAGAAGGCTGAGGCAAAGACTGAGGAGAAGCCTGCCAAGCGTTCCACCCGGACCACCAAGGCCGAATCCAAGAAAGAGGAAGCCAAGAAGGCCGCTGAGCCCAAGGCCATTCAGGAGGAGCCCAAGAAGGTTCTGAAAAAGCAGGAGGAAACTCCCAAGACCCTGAAAAAGCAGGAAGAGTCCCCCAAGGCTCTCAAGAAGCAGGAAGAGGCTCCCAAGACCCTGGTAAAGTCCCAGCCTGCCGAAAAGAAGGCTGCCGATAAGACCGGCAAAAAGTAAAACTCAAAGAGGACGAGAGCGGAGAGCTTTCGTCCTCTTTTTTAAATGGGCCGGGATTTTTCCATTTACAAAAAAGGGAAAAACAGGTATCATTTATTTTAAGAAGCAATCTTTTGGAAAGGCGGTGTTCGACATGGCGGATATAGTATCCATGGGCGAGCTTTTGATCGATTTTACCCCAGTGGGGGAAACGGAAGATGGGCGGCTGCTGTTTGCCCGCAATCCCGGAGGTGCCCCGGCTAATGTGGCAGTGCAGGCTCATCGGGCTGGAGTGAGCTCCGGTTTCCTGGGCCGCGTGGGAAAGGATATGTTTGGAGATTTCCTGGTGGATACCCTGAAAGCCTGCGGGGTGGATATCCGGGGACTGTCCCAGGATCCGGATCACGCCACCACTCTGGCCTTTGTGCAGCTGAGCCCCGAAGGCGACCGAGATTTCAGTTTTTACCGCAATCCCGGTGCCGACACCCGGCTGACCTTTGAGGACACGGACCTTTCCCTCATTGATGAGTGCAAACTGTTGTGCTTTGGTTCTCTGCTGATGACGGCTGAGCCCTCTCGTTCTGCGGTGGAGCGGCTGGTGGATTACGCCCGGTCTCAGGGGAAAATCACCGCCTACGACCCCAACTGGCGTCCTCCTCTGTGGAAGGGCCGTGAGGAAGAGGGAGTAGCGCGGATGAAGAGCCTGGTCTCCAAGGCGGATATCATGAAGATCTCCGGAGAAGAGCTGGAGCTGCTCACCGGCAAGGAGTCGGTGGAGGAAGGCGCCTGGGCACTGTTGGAGCAGGGTGTCTCCCTGGTAGTGGTCACCTTGGGAGCCCACGGCTGCAAGGCGTTCGCTCCTGGTATCTCCCTGGCCAAAGAGACTTACGATACCCCGGTGAAGGATACCACTGGTTCCGGCGACAGTTTCTTCGGCGCGCTGCTGGCCAAGATCGTCCAGTCCGGCAAGCGGCCTGCTCAGCTTTCCCCCGAGGAGCTGGGCGACTTCCTGGACTTCGCCAACGCTGCCGGTTCCACCTGCGCCACCAAGACGGGAGCCATCCCCGCTTTGCCCGATGTGGAAGCCATTGAGCACTGCCGCAAGACTGTGCCCCTGCTGCGGCTGTAAAATGTTCCTGTAAATACGAAAGCCCCTCTCTGAGCTGTTCAGAGGGGGGCTTTTTGTTACTGCTTTTTCTTGTTTTCCAGATAGGTTTCCACCCGGTATCTGGGCCGGGCTTTCACTTCGCTGTAGATCTTGCCAATGTAGCCGCCTACCACTCCTAGGCAGAGCATCTGCAAGCCGCCGAGCAGCCAGATGGAACAGACGATAGCAGTCCAGCCGGAAACAGCCACTCCGGCGAAGTAGGAGATCAGGGCGTAGAGCAGGCCGAAAACGCTCAGCACGGAGATGAGCACACCCAGGTTGGAAATCAGCTTCAAGGGCTTTACGCTGAAACTGGTGATGCCGTCCAGAGCGAAGGAGATCATCTTTTTCAGGGGGTACTTGCTTTCCCCGGCAAACCGCTCGTGACGGTCGTAGTAGACGTAGTCGCTGCGGTAGCCGATCAGCGGTACGATGCCCCGCAGGAACAGGTTCACTTCCCGGTACTCCGAAAGGCCTTCCAGGGCCCGTTTGCTCATCAGACGGTAGTCCGCGTGGTTAAAGACCACATCCACCCCCAGCAGCTTCATCACTTTGTAGAAGCCCTCAGCGGTGGTCCGCTTGAACCAGGTGTCCGTTTCCCGCTTGTTGCGCACGCCGTACACCACGTCGCAGCCCTCCCGGAACTTTTGGACAAACTGGTCCAGGGCATCAATGTCGTCCTGCAGGTCCGCGTCCATGGAAATGGCGGCGTCGCACTGCTCCATGGCGGTCATGAGCCCGCACAGAAGGGCGTTCTGATGGCCACGGTTGTGGGCCAGCTTCACCCCTTCGATCCAGGGGTTTTCCCGGTTGTACTGGGAGATCAGCTCCCAGGTCTTATCTTTACTGCCGTCGTCCACCAACAGGATGCGGCTGTTTTCACCGATCAGGGCTTTATCCCGCATGGCTTCCAGCTTTTGGGTCAGCCGGTGAGTGGTCTCGGGAAGCACCGCTTCCTCGTTGTAGCAGGGAATGACAAAATAAATGGTGGGTTCCATACGATAGGTTCTCCTTTAGTTGGATGAATGATCCTGAGCGCTTTCCTGGGAAGGTGTTTCTTCGGAAGGCGGCGTCTGTTCCTGGTCGGGAACATCTTCACCTTCCGGCAGCTCTTGAGAGTCGGACTCTTCCAGAGCAGGTGGATCCTCCGGAACGGCGGCTTCCCGCTGTACATGGGGGATCATGGCGCCAGGTCTGCGGAAAGAGGCGTGCCGGGACTTGGCGTACTGGGAGAATCTCCCAACCCGCAGCAAGCTGGGACCGCTGGTGAGAGCAGGACGGGGCCGGACACGGTTCATCAGGGTGAGATAGGCCACCAGCACCGCCAAGGATACCAAAGTGATGAAGAAGCCGGTCATCAGGCCGGGAGTGTGATAGGTAAACTCGATGACCACGTTTTCCCCTTCGGGAACGGTCACTGCCATAAAGCCGATATTCACCTTTTCGATGGCTACCGGTTCGCCGTTTACCGTGGCGCTCCAACCGGACTCATAGGGCACGCTGAAGAAGATAATCTGCTCTCGGTCCGAATCCATCTGGGCGGTAAAGCCGCTGTTGGTGTACTGGAAGAAAGAGCAGGAACGCTCCTTGCGATCCAGGCAGTCCTGGAGGTAATTGTCCTCATTAAAGACCCGCTGATTCTCAGGCAGGTGCTCCAGGATACCCTCGTACTGGGCCACCCGGTCATCCTCGATGACGATGGCACGCATCATAGCCAGTTCCCGGTCGCCGATGGATTCCTCGCTGCCTTCATTCATGGCGTTGTACTCGCTGCGAGTGATGTAGTAGTCATAGGAGAAGCCCACGGGCACGTAGTACAGGTTCTCCCAGATGTCAAATCCGTTGGCGTTGCCGTAGTAGGCGAAGCCGGGCATGGCGGGGTCGGACGAATCCTCTCCTGCGAAGTATTGGTCGTCGTGGTCGTCGTCAAACAGCCAGTGGACGCTCAAAAGTCCCCGAATGGCGTAATGATCCGTCGTGGGCCGGGAAGCCACGTCCCGGGGCACGCCGATGGAATCGTAGAACTCCATGATGGAGCCGGGAACCACACTGTGGAACGCCTGAATGGAGGGGATTTCCCAGAACATGGCGGCGTTGTCCAGAGACTCGTAAAAGTCGGAGCGGCATTGCTGCAGGTCGGGAAGATCCACGTTTTTGCCGCCGTTGAGAGAGTAGGGGATCAGGTGGTTCCAGGTGTATTCCGACTGGGTTTTGCCCAGGGCGATGAAGAAAATGGAATAGAATACGGAAATAAGAGAGACACCAATGAGAGTGGAGCGGAAGAAGATCTTTTTGTTCTTCCGGCAGAAACAGAACAGATACACCAGCGCCCCCATAGAGACCAGGGAGATGGCAACGTAGCTCCAGTACCGGGTGGGATATTCTTCCAGGCCAAAGGACAGGGTTTCCGTGCCGTCCACCGTTTCCGAAACCGGCATGAAGCCAACCACCACCGCAATGGCCACCGTGATGACTACAGTCCAGGTGATGGAACGCTTCCAGTTGATGCGGTCGTTTTCCAGGGCCATTACAGTGGCCAGGGACATCATCAGGGTGAGCATGTAGTACCACCGGGCATAGAAAGCGGTGTTCATCATCTGGAAGGAGGAGTTGAGGAAAGGCACCAAGGCCATAAGGAACAGGATCCAGAGGAACTTCTTCAACCAGTGCTTCCGCCGCATTTGGAGCCAGCCGATGACGCCGGTCATGCTGAACAGGGGCAGCCAGGCTCCCAGGGAAGCCCACTTGGAGCTGGAATCCGGGGTAAAGTTGGGCCGGGCGGGCAGGTCTGGCGGGAAGAAGAAGCAGGTGAGAATGTGGAGATACCGCTGCTCGTTGTTGTAAAGCACTGCGTTCCAGCCGTTGATGTACTCGGAGGTGCGGTAATTTTGAAGCACCGTGAGAACGGAAGGGACCAGCAGCGTACAGGAAAGCCCTACGCCGATCACGGCTTCCAGGGCCAACAGCAGGAAGTCCTTCACGTTGATCCGCCAGCTTTTGCAGATCAGCCGCAGGAAGAAATAGATCAGGGTAAAGGTGACTTGTCCCACGAAGAAGTAGTAGTTCACCACACAGCAGGCACATACTGCCAGGGCGAACAAACCCCGCCGGCGAGTGGCCATATACTCATCCAGAGCGGCCAGCAGCAGAGGGAAGAATACGATGGCTTCGTGGAAATGGTTGAAAAAGATGTTGTACACGGAGAACCCGGAAAAGGCGTAGAGCACGCCGGCGATCAGAGCGGATTCCTGGTTCTTGGTGTAGCGGTGAATGTAGATGTACCCCGTCAGGGAGGCGCAAGCGAATTTCAAGATGAGCAGCGGCCCCATCAGGTATTGGACCCATTCCGAGGGGAAGGGGATGGTCAGCCAGAAGAAGGGGCTGCCAAGTAGGTAAAAGCTGTAAGAGCCGATGAAATTCACGCCCAGGTCGGTCTGGTAGTTCCAACCGAAGTTGCCGGAGCGGACCGCGTCGTGGGCCAAACGATAGAAGGGCACCTGCTGAACGTTGAAGTCCCCGTAAAACAGGAACCGTCCGCCGTCCACCACGATAAAGGGAAGGAACACGAGGAAGGAGAGCCCCAGGCCCAGGAAAAAGGCTTTAAGGAAGTAGTTGTCCCGAAAGCTCTTTTTCTTTGTTTCTTTCACAGATCCCATAAAAGAGCGTACCTCCTGGTTGCAGAGTTCATGGAAAAAAGGCCGCCGGCGGCTTTGGGACGGACCGTCCGCGGTAAACGCCGGTTTCCCGGCTTCGCGCCGCCCCTGGGGCGGTATGGTCCTGCGGTTTTTTTCGGTCCCAGCCCGGGTGCGGCCTGTGCTTGATTTTTAAATATTATACCACACCTGCGGTGGG
>HF972628.1 GCA_000432995.1 Clostridium sp. CAG:1013 | reverse complement strand
TGGTGGACCCCTACGACCTGAAGGCCTGTGACCAGGCGGTGAAGGAGGAGCTGGCCGCCAACGAGCCCTCCGTCATCATCTCCCGCCGTCCCTGCGCTCTCTTGAAGTACGTCAAGCACAACGCGCCTCTGGCGGTGAACAAGGACAAGTGCATCGGCTGTAAGAGCTGCATGAAGATCGGCTGCCCAGCCATCTCCATCAAGGAGGGCAAGGCCTGGGTGGACAACACCCTGTGTGTGGGCTGCGGCGTGTGCGAGCAGCTGTGCCCCGTAGGGGCCTTTGAGAGCACCGGCAAGGAGGGTTAAGGCAATGGAAACCAAGAATATTATGATCGTAGGCGTGGGTGGCCAGGGCTCCCTGCTGGCCAGTAAGCTGCTGGGCCACCTGCTCATGGAGCAGGGATATGACGTCAAGGTGTCCGAGGTCCATGGCATGTCCCAGCGCGGCGGCAGCGTGGTTACCTATGTGCGCTACGGCGACAAGGTAAATTCTCCTGTCATTGACAAGGGCGAGGCGGACTTTATTGTCTCCTTCGAGCTGCTGGAGGCCGCACGTTGGCTGGAGTATCTCAAGCCCGACGGACAGATCGTCACCTCCACCCAGCAGATCGACCCCATGCCTGTTATTACCGGGGCCGCCAAGTACCCCGAGAATCTGGTGGAGAAGATGAAGGCCACCGGAGCCAAGGTGGACGCGCTGGACTGTCTGGCTCTGGCCGAGCAGGCTGGCTCCTCTAAGGCGGTGAATATCGTGCTCATGGGCCGGCTGTCTCACTACTTCGACCTGCCGGAGGAGGCCTGGCAGGCTTCTCTGGAGGCCATGGTGCCCCCCAAGTTCCTGGAGCTGAACAAGACGGCCTTCCAGCTTGGCAAGAACGCCTGACGCTTTCCACGCTTTCTTGAAAGAAAGCTTAGCAAAGAACGTTGTGCAAAGCTTCGCTTTGCCTCTGCACCCGCTCGGGGAGATGTCTTCCGCAAGACAGAAGCACGCCGGGAAGGCAGACGGGATGGGTTTGTATCTTACGAGAAGAAGCAAGATTGCGATACATATCAACTAGAGAGGGATGAATCCATTGGAACGGTATTATCAGCCGGAAATTGAATGTGCCAGCCAGGAGCAAATTCGGGCCTGGCAGGATAAGCGTTTGGTCAAGCAGGTACGCCACGCCTATGACCACGTGCCCTATTACAAGAAGCTGATGGACGAAAAGGGAGTGCGTCCGGAGGACATTAAGTCGGTGGACGACCTGCACAAGCTGCCCTTTACCTATAAAAAGGACCTGCGGGATACCTATCCCTATGGGCTGTTTGCCGTTCCCATGAAGGATGTGGTGCGGCTGCATGCCTCCTCCGGAACCACCGGAAAGCAGATCGTGGTAGGCTATACCCGGGAGGACCTGGATATCTGGGACGATATTGTGGCCCGTCAGCTGGTGGCCGTGGGTGCCACCGAGGAGGATAAGGTACATATCTCCTATGGTTATGGCCTGTTTACCGGCGGTCTGGGACTGCACGGCGGCGCTACCAAGCTGGGCGCCACGGTCATTCCCGTCTCCTCCGGCAACACCCAGCGGCAGATCACCATTCTCCGGGACTTTGGTTCTACCGTTTTGTGCTGCACCCCCTCCTACGCCGCCTTTATCGGCGAGACCCTCCACGAGATGGGACTCACCGGCAAGGACATTTCTCTGAAGGCGGGCATCTTCGGTGCCGAGGCCTGGAGTGAGGAGATGCGCCAGGATATCCAGGAGAAGCTGGGCATCAAGGCCTATGACATCTATGGCCTGACCGAGATCATGGGTCCCGGCGTGGCCTACGAGTGCTCCGAGCAGAACGGAATGCACGTCAACGAGGACCACTTCATCATCGAGATCATCGATCCCGAGACCGGAGAGGTGCTGCCCGAGGGCCAGCAGGGTGAGATCGTCTTCTCCTGCATCACCCGCCAGGCCTTCCCTCTGCTGCGCTACCGCACCCGGGACATCGGCGTGATCCGTCACGAAAAGTGTTCCTGCGGACGTACCTTCGTGAAGATGAGCAAGCCCATGGGCCGCAGCGACGATATGCTCATCATCCGCGGCGTCAACGTCTTCCCCTCTCAGATCGAGACGGTGCTCCTTAACCACGGCTATCCCGCAAACTACCAGATCATCGTGGATCGGGTCAAGTCCACCGACACCCTGGACATCCAGGTGGAGATGACGCCCGAGATGTTTACCGACAACTTGGGCGAGATCGACCGCCGGCAGAAGGAACTGGTGGAGGGCCTGCGCTCTCTGCTGGGCCTGGCCGCCAAGGTCACCCTGGTGGCCCCCAAGTCCATTGTCCGCAGCGAGGGCAAGGCGGTCCGGGTCATCGACAAGCGGAAAATTTAAGGAGGGTTCGCCATGAGCATCAAGCAGATCTCCATTTTTGTGGAAAATAAGCCGGGAGCCCTGTACGGCCTGACCGGTGTTCTGGCTCAGAACAAGGTGGACCTGCGGGCCCTTTCCCTGGCTGAGACCAGCGAATTCGGCATCGTGCGCATCATCGTCAACGATGTGTACAAGGCAACCACCGTTCTGAAGGACGCGGGATATGTCCACTCCATCACCCCTGTGGTGGGCGTGGCCATCCCCGACGTGCCCGGAGGACTCAACCGGGTG
The DNA here is from genome assembly GCA_000432995.1 of Clostridium sp. CAG:1013. GTDB lineage: Bacteria > Bacillota > Clostridia > Oscillospirales > Acutalibacteraceae > Acutalibacter. The sequence continues at coordinate 370 of HF972628.1, read as the reverse complement.
CTCCAGGTACTCTCCAACGCCAAGATCAACGTGGAGTACATGTACGCCTTCCTGGGCGGCAAGCAGGCCAACTCCGCCTACATGATCTTCCGGGTCCAGGACGTGGAAGCCGCGGAGCAGGCACTGGCCCAACGGGATATCAAGGTGCTGGATCAGGACCAGATGGCCGGGGTATAAGAAAGAATAACCACCTTGGAATAAGGAACAATCAAATGGCAGCATCCAGACGTGAACCGCCCCCTGTCAAGTAGACAGGTAAAAAAAGCAAAATTATGCCACGAGGGTCTGGTTCCTGTAAGCAAGGGGAGCCAGGCCCTTTAACTTAGCTTGAAGCCGCCTTGTATTGTAAAAGTCCATGTATTCGTCGATG
>HF972627.1:74925-77338 GCA_000432995.1 Clostridium sp. CAG:1013 | reverse complement strand
CGACCTGTGCCTGTCTGTGGAAGAGCTGGACGAGGGCCTGGACGAGCTGGCTGAGCAGGTGGATGAGATCGACTACGACCTGGGCGAGCTGGAAGAAGACTACTACGAGCTGGAAGATGAGGACGAGTGCGGCTGCGGCTGCCATCATCACCATGATGAGGACGACTTCGACGACGCTGAGTTTGAAGTGACCTGCCCTAGCTGCGGCGACACCATCGAGCTCAACGACGAAATGCTGGAAGAAGGCAGCATTGTCTGCCCCGGCTGCGGCGAGACCTTGGAGTTCGATTTTGACGACGACGAGGAGCCCGAAGAGGACGGCCAGGAATAAGGCTGTTATCAAAACCTGACATGAGAAAAGGACTGTTGCGTGAAAGCAGCAGTCCTTTTTTGTTCAAAAAAAGAGAGCGGTCAAACCGCTCCCTTTCTCAACGAGTCCGTTTAGTTTCCTGCTCGGACCTCTTTTACCAGTTCTACACATTCTTTTGCGCACTGGGTGATTTTTTCCCAGTTGCCGGCGTTGATGTCCTCTGCCGGGCACAGCCAGCTGCCGCCGCAGGCAATTACGTTAGGCTGGGCCAGGTATTCCTTCACGTTTTTGGGGCTGATGCCGCCGGTAGGCATAAACTTCACGCCCCGGTAGGGACCGTACAGCGCCCGGAGCATCTTCACGCCGCCTACAACTTCAGCAGGGAACAGCTTCACTGTGGTGAGACCCATGCCCATGGCAGATTCGATCTCCGTGGGGGTGGCGCAGCCGGGATACACGGGAATGTTGTTTTTGACGCACCATTCCACCACTTCTCGGTTGGTGCCGGGGGAGATGATCGCTTTGGCTCCGCAGTCCACAGCCAGTTTGGCTTGCTCCACGCTCAGGACTGTACCGGCGCAGACGAACATCTCCGGCAGAGCGGTGCTGAGCTTCTCGATGGATTTAGCGGCTGCCGGTGTGCTGAAGGTGATCTCCGCGGCGGCGATGCCGCCTTCCAGCAGAGCGGTGCCCAAAGGTACGGCTTTCAGTTCGTCGTCCAGCTTGATCACCGGGACTACTCCCGCTGCCCGCAGAGCTTGTTCCACATGTTCCATAGGGGTTACCATCCTTTCTCTCAGTAAAATGTGTTCAGTCCATGTAACCGCCCTTCATAGGGGAGGCGGCGTTTCGGGTGAACAGTCCCAAAGCGCCTGTTTTATATTTGGGTTCCCGGGGCTTCCAAATTTCTCTGCGACGGGCGAGCTCCGCCTGGATCTCCTCCTCGGCGGCCTCTTTCCCGTGGATCCCGCAGATCCGTAGCACCCGGGCGGGGATATCGATCTGGATCAGGTCTCCTTCTTCCACCAACGCGATGGGGCCGCCTTCCGCGGCTTCGGGAGACACATGGCCGATGGCCGGTCCTCGGCTGGCTCCGGAAAACCGCCCGTCGGTGATGAGAGCGATGGAAGCGGAAAGCTCCGGGTCAGAGGAGATGGCCTCGGTGGTGTAGAACATTTCGGGCATACCGCTGCCCTTGGGACCCTCGTACCGGATGAGCACCGCGTCCCCGGGCTGGATCCGGTGGTGGAGGATGGCGTCAATAGCTTCTTCCTCACAGTCAAAGGGGCGGGCACGGAGCACCTTCTGGTGCATTTCCTTGGGCACGGCGCTGTGCTTGACTACGCTGCCCTGAGGAGCCAGGTTGCCTTTCAGCACAGCAATGGTTCCGTTGGTGCCAATGGGTTCCTCAAAAGTGCGGATCACGTCGGTGCGCTTTAAGCCGGTCTTTTTCAGAAGCTGGTCGCACCGGTCGTAGTAGCCGTTATGCTTCAATTCCTCCAGGTTTTCTCCCAGAGTCTTGCCGGTGACGGTCATCACGTCCAGGTGCAGCATGGATTTGATCTCCTCCATGATCCTGGGCACGCCCCCAGCGTAATAGAAGTACTCCGCGGGCCATCTTCCGGCGGGACGGATGTCCAGCAGGTAGTGGGCGCCCCGATGGAGTCGGTCAAAGGAGTCGGCGTCCAGCTCCACTCCGAATTCCCGGGCGATAGCCGGCAGGTGGAGCAAGGTGTTGGTAGAACCGGAAATAGCCGCGTGGACCATCACAGCGTTCTCAAAGCTCTTTTCCGTGACGATCTGCCGGGCGGTGATCCCTTCCCGTGCCATCTGGGCGGCGCGGACTCCCGCCCGCCGAGCTACTTCCACCAGGTCCTGACAGGTGGCGGGCATCAAGGCGCTACCGGGGAGCATCAGTCCCAGAGCTTCCGCCATGATCTGCATGGTGGAGGCAGTTCCCATAAAGGAGCAGGCGCCGCAGGAGGGGCAGGCGTGATGCTTATAAAAAGTGAATTGATCTTCTGTGATCTCTCCACGCTGGAACATAGCACTGTATGTGCCGATCTGTTCCAGGGTCAGCAGGTCGGGTCCAGCTTCCATGAC
>HF972627.1:61365-74899 GCA_000432995.1 Clostridium sp. CAG:1013 | reverse complement strand
CGCCGGTAACCACAATGGCGGGAATGTCGATGCGGCCGATGGCCATCAGCTGAGCGGGAACGGATTTGTCACAGCTGGAGATAAATACGCCAGCGTCAAATGTGGTGGCGTTGGCGTGGATCTCAATGAGATTGGCGATGGTGTCACGGGAGACCAGGGAATAATTTCCCCCGTCATGGCCCTGAGACATGCCGTCGCACATGTCCGTGGCGAAATACATGGCAGATTTCGCACCGTTTTGGTCCGCGGCTTTGGCGGCTTCCTGGGCAAACTGTAAGAGATGGGCGCTGCCGGGATGACTCTGCCCGTAAGTGCTTTCAATGAGCACCTGAGGCTTTTCCAGATCCTGAGCGGTCCAGCCCATGCCCATGCGCAGGGGGTCCATTTCCGGAGCCACGTTCCGTGTTTCCTGGCTTTTCAACATGGTTTTGTTTCCTCCCAAAGTCCTCTTAAGGACTTTCCTAAAATCCATTATACAATATGTGGTGTGCCGGATGCAACGGGCGGCACAAATTAAATTTTCCCCTGTGCCGTAAATTGACAATTCCCCTTCCCCTCGGTATACTTTATTTACTACAAGTGTTTTTGAGGAAATTGGGGAAGAGAAAAAGGAGTGGGATGCTTTTGAAAACAGTAGAGATCCAGGGCGTTCACTTTGGAGCTGGCTTGCCCAAGCTGTGTATTCCCCTGACAGGTCAAGGAGTTCCGGCGCTGCTCTCGGAGCTTCAGTTCGCGGCGGTTCTGCCTGCCGATTTGTATGAGTGGCGGATAGATTGCTTTTTTGGCGATCCTCTTTCCGTACTGCCCACGGTGCTGGAAGAAACGAAGGGGAAACCTCTCCTGTGTACTTTGCGCACGGAGGGAGAAGGGGGCAAAGCCCAAGTCTCCCCAGAGGAGTATGAGCGGCAGATCACGGCGCTGCTCCGGGCAGGCGGTTTTGGTCTGGTAGATCTGGAACTGGCCTGGGGAGAAGAACGTGTGACTCGCCTTGCGAACCTGGCCAAAGAGCAGGGGATCGGCGTGGTGATCTCCAAGCATGATTTTGAAAAAACTCCCCCCACTGAGGAAATCGCCCAAACTTTGGTGCAAATGAAGAAGTTGGGGGCGGATCTGCCCAAATACGCCGTGATGCCTCAGAATCCCGGGGATGTGCTAGCCCTGCTTTCCGCCACTTGGAAAGCCTACCAGCAGGTAGGTCCTGTGATTACCATGGCCATGGGAGAGCTGGGAAAGGTCACTCGCGCGGCAGGGGGCGTGTTCGGTTCTTGTCTCACCTTTGGGGCAGGGCAGAACGCTTCCGCGCCCGGCCAAATGGAGGCCGAGGACCTGCGGGCTATTTTGGAGGACTTGCAGCCCTATGACGGCAGCGGCGCTTCTCCCACTGTGTGAAGCATTTTCTGGAAACGGAGAGGATCTTGTCCCATGAAAAACGATATTGATTCCATCCTGGACTCTATGTTCCGGGGAGGAAGGCTTCATTTTAAAAGCTCTGTACCGGAAAAGCAGGAGGAGACTACTCTTCCTGCTGCGTCCTTGTCCCAGGCGGAAGCCCGGTCTCAGGAGGCTCAACGGGCTTTGGACGCAGTGAACAGCGCCGGAGACAGCCTGTCGCAGTCTTTGCAGGAAAGCCTGGATAGGCTTACCCAGGAAGCCAAAGCGGACATGGCAGACTTGGAGCGCCACCTGCGCCAGGACGGGATAGATACCACCAGTCATTCCCAGAATTCCGGGGCCCCGGTGGACTTGGAACTGGCTTTTCAAGTGGCCAGACAGGAGGCGGGAGCGCTGGTGTTGGGCCAGGAGGAATTCCTGGACGACTTGCTTATCGCCTTCAAGCGTCCCTTCGTTGCAGGCAGCAAGGAGGGGGCTCCCCTGTGCAGGGCGGTGGTCTCCGGACCCCATGGAACAGGACGGCACAGCGCTCTGCGGTGTGTGACTGCTTCTCTGGGACGGCAGGGGGTGCTGAAAAGCCCCAAGACCGCGTTGCTGGACCTGTCCCGCTATGGGACGGCCGGCTCTGAAAAGCTGTTCGTCCAGGACCTGTACGCGGCGGTGAAAAGCGGCGCTTCCGCTTTGGCTTTGGAAAACTGGGAGAAATGTCACACCGCTGTCCTTTCCATGGTGGCGGCCCTGTTCCGGGAGGGGACTATTCCTCTGCCCAGCCGCTACGCGGAGCAGAAAGGCATGCTGGTGGAGATCGGCACGGCTTTGGTGCCGGGCGCGGTGTCCACTTTGTCCGCCGGGGGAAAATACTTGTTCCTGCTCACGGACCGGCCAGCGTCCAAACTGGTGGACGCTTTCGGAGCGCCCTTCTTGGCGGCACTGGACGACCAGTGCCAGACAAAACCTTTCACCCGGGAGGCGCTGGAGGAGATCGCCCGGCGAGAGCTGGAGGACTTGAAAGACCGGTGTGCCAAGCAGCTTCAGATCCAGCTGTCCTATGGGGAGGATGCTGTAACAGTTTTGGCGGACAGTTTTACCCCGGACCAAGGAGCCTACGCCTTAAAAGAGGGGGCAGACCGGCTGTACCGTGCATTCAGCGAGGAGAAGCTTCACAAGGGCTTGGGCCCGGTGGAGGGAAAGCTGCTGGCAGAGGACGGCGTTTTGCGGGCGGAGTATACTCAGGCAGGGATTACGGTTTCCCTCGGAGCAGAGGATCCTACTTCCGGTCGTGACGCAGCCATTGCCGGGGTCAAGGAAGAACTGGCCCAGATCGTGGGTTTGCAGCCGGTGAAGGATTACATCCTCTCTTTGGAGGACAACTTCAAGATCCAACAGATGCGCCGAGAGCGGGGACTGAAAGCGGATTCTCCCTCCATGCATATGATCTTTACTGGGAATCCAGGCACTGGCAAAACCACTGTTGCCCGGATCGTTTCCCGGTATCTGAAAGCCATTGGCGTGCTGGAAGGCGGCCAGCTGGTGGAGGTTACTCGGGCGGATCTGGTGGGACAGTACGTGGGTCACACCGCGCCTCTTACCCAAAAAGCGATCCAGTCTGCCCTAGGGGGCGTGCTGTTTATCGATGAGGCTTATTCCCTTTACCGGGGCAAAGACGACAGTTTTGGCCTGGAGGCTATTGATACCTTGGTCAAGGGCATGGAAGATCACCGCAATGACTTGATTGTTATTCTGGCAGGGTATTCCCGGGAGATGGAGGAGTTCCTCACGGCAAACTCCGGACTTCGTTCCCGGTTCCCCAATATTATCGAGTTCCCGGATTACACGGCCCAGGAGCTGTTGGCTATTACCAAGAGCATCGTGAAGGGGAAAGGTTACCGGATGGATCCGGGCTGCGACGATCCTCTTCTGGCCTACTATGGAGAACAGCAGATGCTGGGAGATCCCCGTACCAACGGCAATGGCCGTATGGCTCGGAACAAGGTGGAGGAAGCGGTCATCGCCTGTTCCCGGCGGAACGTTCGGACTCCCGAGGACCAGCGAGACCTGGAACTGCTGTTGCCTGAAGATTTCGGTTTCAGAGAATAAAACACATAAAAACTGGCCTGTATGGACAACACCATACAGGCCAATTATTTTTGCGGATTACACTTTTTCCAGTACTTTCACGATCTCACCAATAAACATGCGGTGCAGGTCATTGTCATACCACTTTTCCAGAAGGCTCTTGTCCAGGAAGGCATCCTGGGTCATGTCCTGCTTGTAGAGCTTCCGGCAGATAAATACCAGCCGGGCCTGCTTATAATAAGGGGCGGCTTCGTCCCACTGAACGGTGAGTCCGGTGGCTTCGTCCTTGTCCACGTCCCGGCCGGACTTCGTGCCGCACAGGTTCAGAGCTTGCCGGTATTCCGGGCCAAAGAAACACAGGGAGTAGCAGTCCTCCTGTTCCACGAACTCCAGAGTATACCGCTGGGGACGGATATAGATGGTGGAAACATACTTGCCCCACAGTTCGCCCACGCCGCCCCAGCTGGCGGTCATGGTGTTGTGTTTTTCCTGATTGCCCGCGGTGATGAGCATCCAGTCCTTGTTGATAAGGGTGAAGGGGTTGTCCTTCAGTTCTTCCACGGAGATCTCCCGAAATGCCATGCGAACCATCCTTTCCAATACAGTGTCGTTGAAGTGTATGAGCATATGATAGCCCATAGCCCACCTTTTTGCAAGCCAAAGCCGCCAAGGGAAAGATTCCCCAGGCGGCTTGAAGAAAAGGAGGGAAGATACGATCAGGCTTTATGATCTTCCGTCAATAGAAGATCTTGGTTAAAGTGTAACACAGTTGCCTAGAAAATGCAAATAGCTAAAGAATAATTTTGGAAGTTTCGCGAATCAGACTCTATCACTCCACCAGGTTCTCTTCCGTCCACTGGAAGGTGGCCTGGCACACGTCCTTCACACAGCCTTCGTCCAGGGGAGAACGGAAACCTACGGAATGAGCCAAGTCCACAAAGGTTTTGGTGCCGCCCTGACGGGTGAAGGCCATATATTTCTCCCAAGCAGCTTCCCGGTCTTTCAAGGACAGGGCGTAGAATTGCAGGCTCATCACCTGGGCCAGGCAGTAGTCAATATAGTAGAAGGGATACAGGTAGATGTGGAGCTGCCGCTGCCAGCCAGCGCCCCGGCCGTAGAAGGGCAGGTTGTCAAAGTCGATATAGGGCCGGTAGAGACGCTCCAACCGGAGCCAGGTCTGGTTCCGCTCTTCGGGGGTCATCTCCGGATGACGGTATACCTCTTCCTGGAAGTGATCCACCAGGCAGCCGTAGGGGATGAACAGCAGAGCGTCCTCCGCGTGGGAGAGCTGGTATTTGGCGTTCATGTCCCCGAAGAACAGGTGATGCCAGGGAGCGGTGAGGAACTCCATGCTCATGGAGTGGGTCTCAGCGCCTTCCATGGTGGGGCAGCGCAGAGCGTGACGCTCCACGGTCTTGTTGGCGATGAAGTCTGCGAAGGCATGGCCGGCTTCGTGGGTGAGCACGTCCACGTCTCCAGAGGTGCCGTTGAAGTTGGAGAAGATAAAGGGGCAACCGTAGTCAGGCAGACCGGTGCAATATCCACCGGGGGCCTTGCCTTCCTTGGCAAGCACGTCGAACAGGTCGTTGTCGAACATCAGGTGGATGAATTCCTTAGTCTCAGGAGAGAGCTCCTCGTACATGGTCTTGCCAGCCGCCAGGATCTCTTCAGGGGTGCCCTGGGGTGTTGCGGAACCGTCCTTGAAGCTCAGAGCATTGTCGTAGAATTTGAAATCCTCAATGCCCAGACGCTTTGCCTGGCGCTCCTTGATCTTCACAGTCAGAGGCACCAGATCCCGGACCACCTGCTCCCGGAAGGAAGCGATATCCGCAGGGGTGTAGCAGTTGCGCTGACGCCGGATGGCTCCCAGCTCCACAAAGCTTTCAAATCCAAGGCGCTTGGCCTGCTCCGTACGGTTTTTCACCAGTTGGTCAAAGAGCCGGTCAAATTCTGCCCGGTTCTCGTCAAAGAAGGAGCCCTCGGCTTCCAGAGCCGCCCGACGAGTGGCACGATCAGTGCTTTCCTTGTAGGGCCCCAGCTGGGCCACGGTGACGGTCTTGCCCTGGAAGGGAATCTTAGCGCTGGCGTAAAGCTTCTGGTAATCGCTGGCCAGTTTGTTTTCCTCCTGCATCAGGGGAACGATCTCAGGAGTAAAGCTCTTGCGTTCCAGTTCCATGTTCTGGAACAGCAGCTTGCCCAAAAGGGATTCCAGCTCTTCCCGGTAGGGAGAGTCCAGCAGGCCGTTCTGGAAGTTCTGGACGAACTCTTGCAGCAGAGGCGACTGCTGATCGTTGTAGTCATTCTCTTCCTCGTAGAACTTGTCGTTGGTGTCCACTGTGTGACGGATGTAGCACAGGGTAGTCTGGGTGGTCAGGTGGGAGAGGAGGGTCTCGTACTCCTTGTAGAGAGAAGCCTGCTCCTGGGCGGAAGAGGCGTCCTTCAGTCGCTGGGTGAGAGCTTTCAGCTCTTTCGTGATGGCCGGGTAGTCCGGCCGAGTGTAAGGCATTTCAGTAAACTTCATGACAATCTCCTTTCTAAGACTGTTTCACAAATGGGCAGGGATCACTGCCCGGTGTGGTCCAGCTCCTGGGCTTGGGCGCTTCCTCGAAGGAAGTCCATGCCGTGGAGCATGATATCCTGGGCCATACGGGCCATTTCCTCCACTGAGGTGGTCATGCCTTCTTCCAGCCATTTTTGCAGGAGTCCGATATGACCATTGCTCACGAAGGCGTAAAAATATTCCAGCTGCCGGGGCGAGGCGCCCCACAGGTGATTGGAGTAGGCGGCCAGACAGCTTTCCCAACCCAGGGACAGGATCCGCACGGCGAAGGCTTTGTCTCCGTGTTCTCCCAAAGTGACAGTGCAGATGTCTACATTGTCCTTCAGGCATTGGTAGATCCCCGTCATGATCCGCAGTAGGGAAGGTTCTTCCAACTGGGCATCGTCCAAGGGAGGGGCTTCTTCCGTTCCCGCGCTGAGCAGGGGGTCTAAAGCTCTCTGGAAATCCTCCACCATGTCCTCTTCCAGCTTGGCCAGCAGATCGTAAATGTCCACGTAATGGGCATAGAAGGTGCTGCGGTTGACGCCCGCTTTCTGGCAAAGCTCCTTCACAGTGATTCGCTGGATGGGTTTTTGCTTGAGCAGGTCGGTAAAGGCCTGGCGGAGCAGGGAATAGGTCAACTGAGTGCGCTGGTCTTTTCCGGTGTCTTTCAAGGTGGAGGTCCTCTTTTCCGGCCGGGAACCCCGACCATACTGTGGCAATCATTATACACGAAAACAGGGAAAAGCGCAACGGTGCATTCCCTTCTCAGTGTGCCCGGAAACGTCTTTCACTTGCGCGGCCAAGGGAAGGATGCTATACTGGAAATCACAGAAAAACTGCAAGAAAGGTGGTTTTATCATGGGAGAGGAAGAACGGATCATGAAAGGGATTGTGTTCAGCCCGGGTGACCCGGAACTGCGGGCCATCAAGCTGCGCACCCACAATCTGAACTTGGAATACAACAAAACGTTTGAGGACGAGACTCAGCGCCGCCGGGAACTGCTTGCCCAGATGGTAGGGGCGATGGGGGAGAACGGCTTCATCCAGGGGCCGGTGTTTTTCCATTACGGTAAGCACACCAAGATCGGCAAGAACTTTTTCGGGAACTTCAATCTGACCATCCAGGACGACGGGGAAGTGACCATCGGCGACCGGTGCAATTTCGGTCCCAACGTGACCATCGTCACCCCCATCCATCCCATGGTGCCCGAGGAGCGTGTCGCCCTGCTGGATCCTAACGGACAACCCAAGCGGCTTTGCTACGCCCGGCCTGTCCATATCGGCAACGCCTGCTGGCTGGGAGCCAACGTGGTGGTCTGTCCCGGAGTTACCATTGGGGACGGCTGTGTCATCGGCGCGGGAGCTGTGGTCACCCGGGATATCCCGCCCAGATCTTTTGCCGCAGGGAACCCTTGCCGAGTCATCCGTGAGATCACCGAAAAGGACAGCATGCGCTATAAACCGGAGATCCTGGCGGAATTCACTGTTCCAGAAAGCTGGGATGGGCTGTTTTAAGACGCAAAAAAGGGAAAGGGACCGCTTTGGGAGGAAGCGGTCCCTTTCAGAGGAAGTAAGGAGATAAAATGAGGATGTAATGAAAAAGATTTTGTCCCGTGGTCTCTTTCGACCACGTTTAAAGGATACCGTGCCAATGTGAAGGTTTCTTGAAGATTCCGGGAACATTCCCTAAATATCCGGTAACAAGAGGTTTTTCCCGCTCTTGACAGTCCTGGAGAAACATGGTACACTTACATCCGTACTAGGGGAGTAGTCGGCATGTTTCCATGTAGCTAAGTCAACATCTTGAGCGTTTTGCTCTGGTTTAGCTTGAAACGACAAGACCTGTGCCTTTTTGGGCACAGGTCTTTTTTATACCCCCCAACACAGGAAGAATCGTTGCAAAAGAAGGAAGGATGAATCAAACAATGGAATTTTTATGGGAAGGTCTGTTGTCCATCACCTGGCAGCAGGCTGTCATGTATGTGGTGGGCGCGGTCCTGATCTGGCTTGCCATTAAAAAGGAATACGAACCCACTCTGCTGCTGCCCATGGGCTTTGGCGCCATCCTGGTGAACCTGCCCAGCTCCGGTGTGCTTAACCAGGTGATGGAAGGCGCCGGTGAGACCCACGGCATTATCCAGTGGCTGTTCGAAGTAGGTATTGAGACCTCTGAGGCGTTCCCCTTGCTGCTGTTCATCGGCATCGGCGCCATGATCGACTTCGGTCCCCTGCTCTCCAACCCCAAGATGTTCCTCTTCGGTGCAGCTGCTCAGTTCGGTATCTTTATGACCATCGTGCTGGCTGCTCTGCTGGGATTCGAGCTGAAAGACGCCGCTTCTATCGGTATCATTGGCGCGGCTGACGGCCCCACCTCCATTTTGGTGAGCCAGGTGCTCAAGTCCAACTACATTGGGCCTATCGCTGTGGCAGCCTATTCCTATATGGCATTGGTGCCTATCATCCAGCCCGCCGCTATCAAATTGGTGACCACCAAGAAAGAGCGGGCCATCAAGATGGAGTATCGCCCCAACGCTGTCACCAAGACCACCCGTATTCTGTTCCCCATCATGGTCACCTTCGTGGCTGGCCTGGTGGCTCCCGCCTCTGTTTCCCTGGTGGGCTTCCTCATGTTCGGCAACCTGATCCGTGAGTGCGGTGTGCTGAACCGTCTTTCCGAGACTGCTCAGAACGACCTGGCCAATCTGGTCACTCTGCTGCTGGGCATCACCATTGCCTTCTCCATGCGGGCCGATCAGTTCGTCAACCTGCAGACCATCATGATCATGGTCCTGGGCCTGGTGGCTTTCGTGTTCGACACCATTGCTGGTGTTCTTTTTGCCAAGATCCTCAACATTTTCAGCCGCACCAAGATCAACCCCATGGTTGGCGCCGCTGGTATTTCCGCGTTCCCCATGTCCGCTCGTATCGTGGAGAAGATGGGTGTTGCCGCCAACAACCAGAACCACCTGCTGATGCACGCCGTGGGCGCCAACGTCTCCGGTCAGATCGCTTCCGCTGTGGCTGGCGGTATTGTGCTGGGATTCTTCATGTAAGGTGTCTGGGTGAGATCCAGCCACCGCGAGAACTTCTCGGTCGCGAGACGCCCGTCTTTTCCTGACGGAAAAGCGTCGAAGTTCTCTCCAAAAAGGCTGGGGTCCGGCCTATATTGCGATCCAGGTATCTCGACTTCTGGTATAGAAAACGGTATATGACAGCGGCGGTTTGCCGCGGAAGGAGTAACAGATGTTTGAACTGAACGAAACCGTTCTGGAAGCCCTGAACATCATGGGCAAAGGGATGCTGGGCATTTTCGTGGTCATCATTATCATCGCTTTGCTGGTGTACGGTTTGACCAAGATCAGCTCCGGTAAAAAGTCTTAAAGATAAGAAAAGGGCGGGCCTTCGGGCTCGCCTTTTTGTTTTGTGGTCACCGACGCTGAGTAAGCTTGCCGGGACAAGGAAAAAATCCTTTGCAAGAAGCTGTTTTCCTGATATAATTAACTATTATGATTTTGATTCGAGGGGGAATCTTCCATGACCATCCTGCCGGAACGCTACGAGCCCATGCTGGGACTGTATGAGACCCAGAAAGCCATCGGGCTTATCAAGAATATCTTTCAGGTGAAACTGTGTGCTGCGCTCCATTTGAAGCGTGTCACCGCGCCTTTGTTTGTGGATCCCGCCACTGGCCTGAACGACGATCTGAACGGTGTGGAGCGGCCTGTCAGCTTTGACATTCCCGCAGTGGGGAAGGAGGGTCAGGTGGTTCATTCTCTGGCGAAATGGAAGCGTTTGGCGCTGCATGACTACAATTTCTTTGTGGGCAATGGTCTTGTCACCGACATGAACGCTATCCGTCGGGACGAGGAACTGGACAATCTCCACTCTATCTACGTGGACCAGTGGGACTGGGAAAAGGTCATCGACGAGAGCACCCGTAACGAAGAGTACTTAAAGGATACGGTCCGGCGGATTGTCAGCGCCATCTGCGGCACACTGGATGAATTGAAATGGCAGTTTTCTGCTCTGAACACGGATTTGTGCCGGGACGTGACTTTCGTCACCGCCCAGGAGCTGGAGGATCGCTGGCCGGATCTCACGCCCAAGGAACGGGAAAGCGCCATTGTGAAGGAGCACAAGACGGTGTTTATCCAGCAGATCGGCGGAAAGTTGAAAAGCGGAAAACCTCACGATGGCCGCGCTCCTGACTACGATGATTGGGATCTGAACGGCGACCTGCTGTTTTGGCATGAGCCCTTAGGATTGGCGTTGGAGATCAGCAGTATGGGCATCCGGGTGAATCCGGAAAGCTTGGATCGCCAGCTCACTTTGGCAGGCTGCGATGCCCGCAGGAACCTGCCTTTCCACAAAATGCTGCTGAATGGAGAACTTCCTTTGACTATCGGCGGCGGTATTGGTCAAAGCCGGTTGTGCATGCTTTTGCTGGGAAAAGCTCATATTGGCGAGGTTCAGGCGTCCCTGTGGGACGAGGAGACAAAGCGCCTTTGCAAGGAGGCGGGCATCGTCCTTCTGTGACGAGACAAGATGATGAAAAAATTCGTGCGTTCCTATTGGATGGAACTGGCCCTGTTTTTGGCGGGGCTGGTGCTGGCACTGGCTTTCTACCCGTTTTTGCCGGAGCGGATCCCCATGCAGTGGCATAACGGAGAAGTGACCACTACGGGCCCGAAACTGTTAGCTTTTTTGTTTCCCCTGTTGCTTTTGGTCCCCTTTGTGGTTCATGGGGTCATGAGCAGACCCATAGGCTTATTCCCGCTTCTGCAAGGTTTTGACCGACTGCTGGCGGTCTTGATAGGAGTGGTCCTTCTTTCCTGTGAGTTGGGAGTGCTTTTGCAGGCTATAGGTGTGGCGTTTCGGATCGAGGTTCTTCTGCTGGTGGAACTTCTTTTGGTACCAGTAGTCCTGCTGGCGTTTGTGGCAAGAAAATTCCTGAAAAAGATTCCGTGAGGAAAAGGCCGTCCCGGTGTGGGGCGGCCTTTGTTGGTTGTTAGGGTTTGGAAAGGACATCCTGGTTTGGCGTGTTGTCCCGGAGTGCTCTGGAAGGGCAAAGATTAGAAAAGAAAAGTTAGATTTATTTATTTTTTATATTTATTTTTTGCTTTGACTGTGCTATAATATTGTGCAATCTTTCCATTGCTTCCGTGCTTTTGCTGCAGAAGGGAACCGGCTCTTTTTGTGTTCTTTCAGGCAGGAGATAGCAGGGGCTGTGGTAGGATCTGCTGAGAATCGGCTGGTCGCTCCGCGGCCGCTGACGGTATGACGAAGGAGGAGCGGTATGCAGAAGAAAAAACTATTGTGCACGGCGGTGGCAGCGGCCATGTTGGTCACTTCCCTGTCAGCTTGCTCGAAAGAGGTGAATTATACGGCGGATATGGCGGAATATGCTTATGAGGACAAGGCCCCGTCCCTGTGCGAAGTGTACGCGGATTACTTCCAAGTGGGAGCCGCGGTGAACCCTCGGGATTTCGAGGAGGGAACGGAGCGGTTCGAGATCATCAACAAACAGTTCAATGTGTACACCCTGGAAAACGATACCAAGCCTGAGAACATTCATCCCTCAGAGGATGAGTATAATTTTGAGGCTACCGACCAATTGGTGGAGTTTGCCGAGAAATACGACAAGACCGTGCGTGGCCATACGCTGGTTTGGCATTCCCAGTGTCCCGACTGGTTCTTCTATGATGACGATGGGAACCAAGTGAGCGCTGACGTTCTGGTAGAGCGCATGAAGGAACATATTACCACCATCGTGTCCCGCTATAAGGGAAAGATCGATACCTGGGACGTGTGCAACGAGGTTATCGACGACAGTTATGGCCTGCGTTTTTCTGATTGGCTGAAGATCATCGGGGACTATGATGGGGACGGAGATAATTACGATTTCGTGGAGATCGCCTTCAAGACTGCCCATGAAGCTGATCCAGATGCTCGGCTGATCATCAACGATTACTCTTTGGAAGTCAACAGCAACAAGGCGATTACCATGTATAATATGGTGAAGCAGCTGCTGGAAGAGGGAGTGCCCATTGATGGCATTGGTCTTCAGATGCACATTGATTATGAGACCGATGTGGAGCGCATGCGGAAAAACATCGCGCTGTTTGAGAAGCTGAGGGAGATCGACCCTGATTTTGTCATCGAAGTGACAGAGCTGGACCTGTCCTGCTTCACTTCCAATGACAAGTCCACAGAGAAGGAGATCACCGAGAAATTTACGGAGCAGTTTGACGCCAAGTACTGCGAAGTGTTCAATATGCTCATGGATCTCTCTGAGGAGGGGATCCTGGACACAGTGGTGTTCTGGGGATATGACGACGGTTCCAGCTGGCTCAACGAATTCCCTGTGGAGGGCCGGACCAATCATCCCTTGCTGATCGACCGTGACCTGAAATTTAAATCCGCCTATTGGGATCTGATGAATCTTCCCAGACTGAGAGAAGCGGAAGCAGAGGGAACCTCTGAAATCGAAGAATAAGGCATTTTGTGACAAAAGAAAACAGCCGCCCAGTGCGTGGAGCAGTGCTCCTGCATGAGGCGGCTGTTATTTATATGGCTTGGTTTAAAATGAATACGCCGCCCCGACAAAAGTATGTCGGGACAGCGTATTTATTCATTTATTCAGATAGGAGGAATTACTGGTTTTTGCTGTCGTAATTGCGCTGGAGGATTTCAACCATTTCCGGAGAACCCATGGCGTCCAATTCGGCGAGGTAGGCATCCCAGTCGTTCTCGATATCTCGAGTGCCAGTGATGAATTCCGCAAAGACCTGAAGCTTATAGGGATCCAATACGGCTTTGATATCTGCTACACGAGTGTTGTCGTCGTCGCTGAGCGCCATAGGAGGCAGGAAATACTCATCGGGAATTGCGTAGTCCATCAGAGGAAGTGCGGTATTGTAGTTTGCGATTTCGTTGAAGGAGGGATTGGTGTAAACCTGATCCAGAAGGTCGGGATTTCCAGTTTCCAGCCACTCCAACGCGGTTTCGTAATCTTGAGCTTGCTCGCCCAAGCGGAAATCGGAGTTTCTCATCATGGGGTTGTACTGGTTCCATCCGGAATTCTCGCGCTGGGTACCGTAGTTAACCAACAGTTTGTACTTTGCTTCGTCGCCGCGGAGAGAAATACCGTCAGGATCAGGATCGTCCCAAGCTTCTCCCTTGGGGCCAATATAACCGTCCATGGAGACTTCGAAATCGATCAAATAGTTATAAAGTGCCGTTGCCAGGGCGGGATCGGAGCATTTATCTGTAACCATCAATCCGGGATAGAAGATGTTCCAGGGATCTTTGTTGGGAGCCCATTTGTCGCCGTTAGGTCCTTCCAGGGCGGGCATCAGGAAGAAATATTCAGCCCAGCGCTCGCTGCCTTTCTGGCAAGCACCGTCGGCGCCAGTGCTAGCTACTACTGCAATCATGGGGCCTTCGGGATCTTCTCCGATGGCGCGGAGCTCGTCCTGCGTAATTGAGAAAGAATTCTCAAGGATCAGGCCTTCTTCATACAGC
>HF972627.1:51951-61281 GCA_000432995.1 Clostridium sp. CAG:1013 | reverse complement strand
TTTTCCATCCACAACAGCCAGGCCCCAGTCTTTGTCGGTGTAAACCCAGGGCAGGAAAGGCTTTGCCAATGCGGAAATGGCGTTTTTGATGATTCCTTCATTGTTCCAGAACGCAAGCGGGATTTCGTCCTGTTTGCCATTTCCGTTGGGGTCGCTGGTTTTTACCCAGCGCAGATACTCGGTAAACTCATCAAGGGTCTCGGGGACATCGATGTCGTTGTCTCGGAACCAGGGCATGTAGTAGTGCATACGACCCCCGCGATATGTATTGTGGAGGCAATCGTTCACTTCAGGGAACGCGTACAATTTACCGTCGTTGCCTCTCAGAGCTTCGTCGATTTCAGGAAACTCTTCAAAAGCGGCTTTGATATTGGGATAATCCATCAGGCCGTAATCATCCAAGGCGATGAAGATCCCCTGATCAGCGTAGTACTGGATGTCGTTGAGCTGCATGGAGTTGTCCCGGATCAAGTCAGGATAATCGCCGGAGTTTAAAAGAACACTGAGCTTGTCTTTTCTTTCAGCTTGGCTGCAAGAGATAAACTCAAGTTTAATGCCGGTATCCTCGTAAATTCTTTTTGTGAAATCATTATCCTCAAGAGCAAAGCTACTGGTGAGGTTATCCAAACCAGGCATAAACATGGTGAAGGTGACTTCTTCTGTGGTCAGAGGGAGGTCCAGGATAGGCTCAGATGTGGTACCCGTGGAGGTTTGTGAATCTACAGCGGGATCGCTTTCGCCGGTCGACTCGGTAGGAGTCTGGGAGCAGGCGGAGAGTATGAGTACTAGGGCAATCAGCAATGCTAAAACGCGTTTATGTTGTTTCATTACAAGTCCTCCTTAGTGGTATTGATTGTGGTTGTGTTATTCTTTCAGCGAACCGATCATCATCCCTTTCACGAAAAATTTCTGCACGAAAGGATACACCAACATCATGGGAATCATGCCTACCATCAAAACAGCATATCGAAGCTGTTCCAATAGATTCTGAAGGCTTTGGATGTTGCTGTCACCCACGGCGGAGACGATCTCCGAAGGCATACTCGCAACAAAGAGGATGCTGCGAAGAACTTGCTGGAGAGAGAAAGTCTCAGGATCTGTCAGGTAAAGCAGCGCTCTGAAGTAACCATTCCAGTTGGAAACCATATTGAAAAGAACCATTACTGCAATAACCGGCTTTGCCAGAGGAATGGCCATCTTGAGAAAGAAAAGGAAGTCGTTGCATCCATCAATGTGGGCTGCGTCCAACAGACCTTGAGGAATACTGGTCTGAAAGTAGGACTTTACGATGATCATGTTATAGCAGGAAAACATGAAGGCGATGATCAGTGACCAGCGGGATCCAATCAAATTGAGCTGGCTCATCAAGATGTAGTTTGGAATGATGCCCCCGTTAAAAAACATGGTGACAACAAAGAAGTAAGTGAGCCACTTTTTTCCGGGGAGATCCCTGCGGGACAAAGGATAAGCGGCCAGAAGCAGCAATACAACGGAGGTGATGGTAGCACCAACACAGTAGAGAATAGAGTTTAGAAATCCTGTGCCGATCATTCCGTATTGCAAAACGGCCTTATAGGAATCTAGAGTGAATTCGACAGGCCATAACACGACTCTGCCCTGAATGATCGCGTCTGTGGAGCTGAAGGAGCATGCCAGGGAATACAGCAAGGGGTAAAGAACGACAACTCCAGCGATGGAAAGATACAGTATATTGAAAAAGTAAAAGAAGCGATCTGGTTTAGATTCCCGTTTTATTTGTTTGAAAAAACCGGTATGAGTACGATGTTTTTTCACGGTTGGTTCCTCCTTTTAGAACATTCCTTCGCCTGTCAGCTTGTCTACGATCTTGTTTACCGACAGCGTAAGGATGACAGTGATGACGTTTTGGAATAGGCCAATCGCTGTACCGAAGGAATAATCGGGACGAGATGTAGCGACACTCACTTTGTAAACGTAGGTTGAGATGATCTCGGAAGCGGAGAGATTGATGGGATTCTGCATGAGGAACGCTCTTTCAAAATCCACATTGATAATGCTTCCCATGCTGAGGATCAGCATAATCACAATGGTTGGCCGGATTGTCGCTAAATCGATGTGCCAGATCCGCTGCCAGATATTTGCACCGTCAATCCGAGCGGATTCGTGATATGTGGGGTCCACGCCAGCTAAAGCGGAAATGTAAATGATCGCGGAGTAACCTGTGGTCTGCCATATGCCTGTCCAAACATAGATGTCATTGAAAAGACTGGGCACACCCATAAAGTCAACTCGTTCACACCCAAATTGCTCCAAAATTAAATTAAGGATGCCGCTTCGAAGGCTCAACACTTGGGTGACCAAACCTACCAACAGCACGGTGGAGAGAAAATAAGGGGCAAAGGTGATGGTTTGAATCGCTTTTTTGAAGTGGGAGAGCAAACAGTGGTTTACCATAATCGCCAGAAGAATGGGGAACGGGAAGCTGGCGATCAGAGAGTATAGACTGATGCTCAAAGTGTTGCGCATGATATCAAAGAATGAAGGAGACTCAAAAAAGCGTTGAAAATTGTAAAGTCCTACCCATTCACTTCCAAAAATGCCGTCCCTAGGTGAAAACCGCTGAAACGCCATTACAATGCCGCCGATAGGTGCGTAGTTGAAAATTAAAACGTAGACGACAGGGATTATGAGCATTAAGTATAAATACTTGGCGTTCAGTATTTTTTTCAGAAGAGCTGGGCTGCCTTTGCTCTGTATGGCTGGCTGTGTCGATTTCACAGTTCAGATCCCTCCTTAATTGTAGATTTCAGAATGCCAGGGTTAAAAGACGCGGCTTTCTGAAAGACTCTCATAGTAGTCTGGACTATTCCCCAGTTTCTCCCAAACCGGCAAACTAACCTGGTCGATCTCTCTCACAATTTCATCTGAAAGTGAAACATTGAGAGCGGCCACATTATCCAGCAGTTGTTCTTTGGTTCGGCAGCCTACGAGAGCGCAGGAAATAAATTGCTTGTGAAGAACCCAAGCGGCGGAAAGTTGAGCTACGGAAATATGGAGATCTTCTGCCAAAGTTCTCAGCTTATCCACAACCTGGAACATTTCCTTTTCTACCCCAGGTCCGCCATGTCTTGATGTACCAGCGCCACGCTCCTGAGCGAAATGGCGGGAATGGGCTTGATGGGGAGGAACTTCTTCAGCGGTCCGATACATGCCTGTCAAAATTCCTTGCTGGAACGTCATGGAAGAGATGATCTTGACGTTTTGTTTTTCGCATAGAGGAACAATTTCGGCTTCAATAGCACGAGAAAGGACATTGTAGGTCAATTCGTTTACTTCGATTTCCGGGCAAATCGCCAAGGCTTCTTTGAGCTGGGTGGGTCCGTAATTGCTTACGCCGATATGCCGGATTTTTCCTTCTTTTTTCAGTTTGAGAAGGGCGGAAAACGCTTCCTCGCTTGTAGGGGGATTGTCGAGAACCTGAGGATTGTTTGTAAAGTGGCGCAAACTTACGGGACAAAGGGGCCAATGGATCATATAAAGATCAATGTAATCCGTACCAAGATTCTTCAGAGAGGCTTCACACTCTTGGATCAATGTGTTGTAATAAGCTTTGGCAGGGGAGACTTTGGAACAGATTACAGCTTTCTCCCGAAGTCCTTTTAAGGCTTTTCCCAAAGACTCTTCGCTTTTTCCGTCATTGTACATCCGCGCAGTATCGAATAGATTGAGACCAGCGTCGATCGCGGTGTGTACTACATTCTCGACGTCTTTTTGGTCTTGATTTCCCCAGTATTCGCCGCCACCAAACGCCCAGCATCCAATTCCGATCTTTTGAAAGGAAAGGGCATCTGAAGGTGAGGCACAGAAGTTTGCCATGACTTCACGCTCCTTTATTATTTGTTTAAGAAAGTGTTTCGGTTTGCACGCAAAAAAAGTGAACATGTATATTATTCTTTGACGATAGCATGCAGGGAACATGATTACTAACATGTTGTGCTTATGCCATCATGATAATCTTCCTTTTACAAAATGTCAATCGAAAATTTTGCACTAAATTATGACAATATATTTGTGTATTTGGTAATTAACAACCTACTTGATTCCGAGATAGCTCTGTGATAGAATGTGCATGTGCACAGAAGAAAGTGAACATGTATACAACAAAAAATTAAGGAGGAAAGTCAGGATGTCTTCTAATATTAAATATTCTGTCTTTACAAAGCCCTGGAAAAATATTACACTAGAAGAACTGGGAGAATTTGTAAAGGGTATGGGGTTTGATGCCATTGAGTACCCTTTGCGAGACGGATATCAGGTGCAGCCTTCTGATGGCGTGGAAGGTATCAAGAAGCTGTGCCGTGTAATGTCTTCTTATGGATTGGAAGTTGCCAGTATTGCCGGAGGCGTTGATGTACGCTTTGTTGAAGGCAGCAACGATGTCATTGGAATTAATGAAGAGCTTTTTGCTGGCTGCGGAGAAGCAGGAGTAAAAATTATTCGTATTTGCCAGAATATGGAGCCCGGAATGGAATTCCACAAGAACATTGAGCTGATCAAGCGTAAATATGACGCGCTTTTGCCTTACTGCGAAAAGTATCAGGTTACTTTAGGAGTGCAGATGCACTTTGGCTATTCTATTTCCAATTCCGCCGAAACATATCTTCTTTTGAAAGATTATGATCCTCGTTACATTGCGGCAGTTTGGGATTCAGGTCATAGCGGACTTGCTGGAAACGAACCTTCTTTCGCGATCGATACCGTATGGGATCAGCTGTGTATGGTGAACTTTAAAGCAGCATATCGCCAGCGCATCAATGGGCCTGAACAGTCCCCTGCAAAATGGGATGTGCATTGGACCACGGGAAGAAACGCCTGTGGTGACTGGGAAGAGGCAGTTCGCCATTTAAGAAAACGGGGATACAACGGTGTGGTCTGTTTGCCGGCCGAATACTCCGATGAAGAACATGTGGATGCCTATACTCGGGAAGATTTGGCGTTCATTAAGTCGCTGTTTCAAAAGAAGCTGTAAAAGGGGAGGAATGGATAATGAAAAAGCTGAGAGTTGTAATGATTGGTGCGGGCGATAGAGCGAATGCGGTGATTTATCCTTCATTTGCTTCGCTTGAAAATGTGGAGATTGTAGGCATCTGCGATATTGACGAAACACGTTTGCAGACTACGGCCGACAAATATGGGATTCAAAATCGCTATGGCAAGGGAGGCGTCTACGACTATCAGAACATGGTCCGGGATTTGAAGCCTGACGCTGCTGTGGTAATTGGACAGCCCCATATCATGTATGATATTTGGAAGTGGTGCCTGGAAAATGGGCTTCATCTTTATATTGAAAAGCCTATGGCGCTGAGTATTCACCAAGCCCGTGCTCTTGAGGCCATTGCTCGCCGTAACAATTGCATCACGCAGGTCAGCCTTCAGAGAAGGTATACTCCCATGGTCAAAATGCTTCGCGAGGAATGCTTGAAACGAGGCGATATGGTCCATGCTGTGTGCAAGTTCTATAAGAACGAGGTGGGGAAGGATTTTCTCGGCGCCCGGGATCATATGATGGATGACTGCGTTCATTCCATTGACACTCTTCGCTGGATGTGCGGTTCTGAGATCACCAAAGTGGAGAGTGACACCCGTAGAGTTGGAACGGTGGATATCAATTTCATCTCCGCTGTTCTCCACTTTAAGAACGGTGCAGTGGGACATTTGATCAACAGTTGGTCCAGCGGAAAACGGATCTTTTCCGTGGAAATGCACGCTCCGGGTATTTTCGTGGAAGCAGAACATGAGGCAAAAGGTCATCTGTATGCTGACGGCGATGTGGTGGGCCAGGAGTTTGATACTCGCGAAGTAGCTGGAAGCGATGAATTCTACGTTTATACAGGTGTGCAGGCAGCGGCCCGTGATTTTGTCGAAGGATGTTTGAACAACTACCAGCCTGAGTGCTGCTTCTCAAATACCCTGGAAATCATGAAAGTGGCTGAAACCATTCTTGCGCAGTCCCTGTTGAAGGAGTGGGAATAATCCAATGAAAAAAGTTAGAGTTGGCGTGATAGGAGTCGGTGGCCTGGCATGTGGGATTCATCTCCCTATTCTTTCCTCACTGGAAGAGGTTGAGCTAGTGGCGCTTTGCGATTGGGATGAGAGCCGAGCTGAGAAAGCTTGCCGCCAGTTTGACGTGCCCAAAATGTATGTATCTCATGTGTCAATGCTGCGGGAAGAGAAGCTGGACGCAGTTTTTGTTCTGACCCAGCCGGACATGCTTTTCCGTGTCGCTCTTGATTGTTTGAACGCTGACCTTGCTGTCTTTATGGAAAAGCCTATGGGGATCACCCTTTTCCAGGCCAATACATTGAAACGAGTGGCAGATGAGAAAGACAGACGGCTGCACGTTGGCTTTAATCGCCGTTCTATCCCTCTTGTGACTGCAATTTTGAAGCGCATGAGGGAATTGACAGACATTACTCATGTGGAAGGCAGGTTCTATAAGAATAGTTCCGCATCCTTTTATGACGGCTGCGCCAGTGCGTTTGTCTGTGACGTGATCCACGTGATCGATCTTGTCCGGCATATTGCTTCAAGCCCAGTGGAAAAGTGTATGACGCTGCAAGGTCCTCTTGAAAAGGAAGGCGTAGTACAGTCTTGGTACTCAGCTATTGCCTTTGAGAACGGTATGACAGGAGTTGTTCGTGCAAACTATCAGACGGGTGGTCGCGTCCATGATTTTGAGATTCATGGTCCCAATGCCAGCGCGTATATCGATCTTGGTTTCGGAATTGCTGGCTGCAGCGGAAGGATCCTTCACTGCAATGGGCAGACTCACTCCATTTCGGCAGCAGGAAACGCGCAACCCGAAATCGAGTATTTCGATGGTGTAGAGATTGCGGAAAGCGAAGAGTACGCCCGCTATTACGGTTACTTTGATGAGGATTTGGATTTTATCCGCCGTGTTCAAAATGATCCTGTTCATGGGGATCCACAGAGAACAGCGGAGGATTATGCCACCATGGAATTGGTGCAGCAGCTTCAAAGCTCTTGTCAGTAATTCATTCTTATGATGAAGAATGAAAGATTGGAATGATGGAATGTAAGGATGCGATAAAATGCTGAAACATGTGTCGAAACAGTTCACCCCGGAGTTGCTGAGGCTGATCATGGAAATGGGCCATGGGGAAAAGATTTTGATCAGTGACGCGAATTATCCTTGGCGCTCTATGGGATGTGAGCATGTACATGTTCCTGTGGAACATATTGAGGAACTGCTTGAGGACATTTTGTATTTTTTCCCTGTGGATCAAGCGGAAGCAGATCCCGTGCTGATGATGGAAAGCTCCTTGGAGAGCGGGGCGTTTGAACGGTATCAAAAACTTCTGTCCAAGGAAGAGCCTTGTGTGACACTGAAAACAGTAGGCCGGTTTGATTTTTATGACCGTGCAAGCCAGGCTGTCGGTGTCGTAGTTACGGCTGATACCACGAAAGGTGGAAATATTTTGATAACAAAGGGGGTTGTTCGGGAATAATGGCAAATCAAACAAAACAGGACCTCCCTGGAAACAAGAAAGTTCCCATCTATAAACAGATTTATTCCACTCTTTTGCAAGAGATCCAAGACGGTGTGTACGATTCCGATTATCGTTTGCCCAGTGAGAAGGAGCTGACAGAACGATTCGGCGTAGAGCGGAACACTGTGCGGAAATCCTTACAGCTCTTGGTGAATGATGGGATCGTTAAAAAAGTACCAGGATACGGTTCCAAAGTGGTTTCTCCTGAGGATGTGAGTAACCGCGAGAAGCCGGTTGTGGATTCTGGACGTTGTATTTTGCTGGCTACCCAGGAGGACTATCTTCAGAATTCCGATGGGGAATATTTCCATTTTAAGCTGATTAAAAGCTTTGAAAAGGCGTTTTCCAACTTGGGGTATACTCTCATTTTCAAGTTTATCGAAAAAGAAGCGGATCTGAGAAATACCATTTTGCACACTTCTCCTTCTGCTATCATTTTCGATAGCCATATTCAAGTTCCCATTTATCAGGAAGCGCTTCGCATGAAAATTCCCTGTGTTTCGGTAAACCACTATACGCCGCTGATGACTAGTGTTGTCAGCAATAACTTTGACGGTGCCTATCATGTGGCCAAAATGCTGACAGAAGCCGGGCATGAGAAAATCGCTATCGTTGCTGGTAAACGAAATTACCAGACGTCTATCGAGCGGCTGAGCGGAGTGCAGAAGCTCTATATGCAGAAACGCATTCCGTTTGATTCCAAATACCTGTTTTATGGAAATTGGAAGTTTCAGTCTGGTGTTGAGATTGGCGAAAAGATTTTGGCTATGCCAAAAGAAGAGCTTCCCACGGCGGTTTTCGCGTTCAACGATGATATGGCGTTTGGATGTTTGAGCTGCTTTGAGAAACATGGGATCTCTGTTCCCGAAGATATCAGTATTGTTGGATTCGACAAGACGGATCGATATCAGGTGATATTCCGTCCGCTGACTACCGTGGACGTCAATATTGACGCTCTTGTAGAGTACACGTGCTGGTACCTTTCAGAGCGGATCTCCGGAAGAGCGCCTACGGCAAACGCAAAGATCAACATCGATGCTGTTATTACAGATCATGGCACTGTTCGCGTTATTGCGCCTACTGGGAAGGAGGAACTTGCGTGAGTGATTTCCTTCTGGAAGCTGTCCGAAAAAACAAGATTATAGCGATTCTGCGAAATGTGGAATACAAATACCTGGAACAGACGGTCCAAGCCTTGAAAGACGGGGGAATACGAATGCTGGAGATCACGTTCGATCAAAGTTCTCCCACGGGTATTCTTGATACTGCCAAAGCCATTGAAACTGCCAAAAGCTGTGGCGGCGAGGACATGATGATAGGTGCAGGTACGGTTATGTCTGTTCGTGAGGTGGAAGCCGCGGCGGACGCGGGAGCGTCTTTTATCCTTGCGCCAAATACGGATCGAGATGTGATCCAGGCAGCGCGGGCGAAAGGATTAGGTGCGATCCCCGGAGCAATGACACCCACGGAGATCGCGTATGCGTTTCGTTGTGGGGCCTCGGTGGTCAAATTGTTTCCGTCAGATGATTTGGGACCAGGCTACATTCGTGCCGTAATGGCTCCGCTGAGCCATATTCCACTGCTGGCCGTGGGCGGTGTGAATCGTGAGAATATTCGAGATTTTTTGGCAGCAGGTGCTGTTGGGGTAGGAATTGGTTCCAATATAATCGATAAAACACAAATTGCCGCTGGTGAGTTTCAGGCGGTTTCAGACCTTGCCCGAAGCTATGTTGCGGCTGTGAAATAACAAGGGGAGTTTTATGAAGATCACAAAATTTAC
>HF972627.1:30527-51881 GCA_000432995.1 Clostridium sp. CAG:1013 | reverse complement strand
CACAGACGAAGGCCTTTGCGGATGGGGTGAACCAGTCGTGGAGGGTCGCGCCGATGCTGTCCGCGCTGCGGTCTATGAATTTGAAAAGTATTTGATCGGCAAAGATCCCATGTGTATTGAAGATCATTGGCAGGCCATGTACCGAGGTGGGTTTTACCGAGGCGGCCCAGAAACAATGAGCGCTCTCGCTGGGATCGATCAGGCGCTTTGGGACATAAAAGGAAAATATTATAACGCGCCTGTGTATGAGCTTCTGGGCGGAGCGTGCCGAGAAAAACTGCGTGTTTACCGCTGGATCGGAGGAGATCGTCCTTCCGATATTCGGTCGGCTGCACTCGAGGCACACAGTCAGGGGTATTCCGCTATCAAAATGAATGCAACTGAGGAATTGCATTATATAGACAGCTTTAAAAAGATCCAGGCTGTCTGTGACCGGGTGGGTGCGATTCGAGATGCTCTTGGGTATGACATGGATATCGCAGTGGATTTCCATGGCCGTGTCCATAAGTCCATGGCAAAGGTGCTGGCAAAAGAGCTGGACGCCTTCCACCTGATGTTTATTGAGGAACCGGTATTGCCTCAAAATAACGAAGCACTGCGGGAGATTGCTCGCTATACTTCCACACCGATTTCTACAGGTGAGCGGATGTTTTCTCGCTGGGAATTCAAGAATCTGCTTCAGGATGGCTATGTGGATATTATCCAGCCGGATCTTTCCCATGCGGGAGGAATCAGCGAGTGCAAAAAAATCGCTGCAATGGCTGAAGCCTATGACGTGGCTGTGGCGCCTCATTGTCCTCTTGGTCCTGTGGCGTTGGGAGCATGTATCCAGTTGGATGCATGTACCCCTAATGCCTTTATCCAAGAGCAGAGCCTTGGTATTCATTACAACAAAGGTGGAGATTTGCTGGACTATATCAAGGATCCCTCTATTTATCAATATCAGGATGGTTATATTGAGATTATGAAGGGACCGGGCCTTGGTGTAGAGGTCAACGAAGAAGCTTTAGCGAGGGCTAGTCAAACAGAGCACGATTGGAAAAACCCGATTTGGCGCAATGAGGACGGTACCATAGCAGAGTGGTGAGGGGAATGAACAATACAATGAGGCATTTGATCGCTGTTGACGCTGGTACCAGCCGAACTAGAGTGTGTTTGGTTGAGGATGGAAAGCGCTGTCTTGCTCAGTTCCAAAGTGATGTTGGTGTACGCAATACTGCCATTCATGGGACCAATGACGAGCTAAAAGAGGCGGTGCGTCAAGGGATCAAACAGGTCCTTCAAAAGAGCGGGTTATCCATTCAGCAGGTTGACGCAGTCTTTGCTGGAGGTATGATCACTTCAAATATGGGGCTGGTAGAAATTCCTCATTTGCAAGCGCCGGTCAAGATAGACGATCTGGCTGCAAATGTAAAGGTTGTACGTTTGCCAGAGGTGTGTGACCTGCCGATCCATTTTGTGCCTGGAGTAAAAAATTCCGTTCCCTGTGTGAATCTCCAATCTTGTGGAGAGATGGACATGATGCGGGGAGAAGAATTGGAAACAGTTGCTCTCCTATCAACGTTGCCGGTGGGAAAAGGGTACCTTGTGGTCCTGCCAGGATCTCATACCAAGTTTGTTGCTGTTGATAAAAATGGAACGATCACTGGATGCCTGACGACCATTAGTGGGGAGATGCTTGCCGCATTGACACACGACACTGTATTGGCAGATGCAGTTCAGGGCAGGTTTGTGGAGGCGGAGCAATATTGCCGAGAGTTGGTACTTGCGGGATATGATGAAGCCACACGAAATGGTCTTGGACGGGCTGCGTTTTCAGTGAGGATCCTAACACAGTTCGGCGTACTAGATTCTATTGGCGCGGCCAATTATTTGTTAGGTGCGGTCTTTCAAGAGGATGTCGTTGCGCTGAAATCTCTAAAAGAGCATCTTGGTATCGGTTCTGACTGGGAAATGGTTGTATCAGGAAAATTCTCCCTTCAGCAGGCGCTTAAGGATATTTTCGTCCGATCTCAGTTGTTTCCAGAGGTGCGTGCAGTTATGTCTCCAGTGGACCTTTCGCTTTCGGCATTGGGGGCGTGGCAGGTAGCTCAGAAATTTTTAGAAAACCATTAGTGGACTTACCTATGGAATGCTAAATTAGTCCATGAAAAGGTTAAAACGCTATTAATTGCTCAAAACGGCCGCGGAATTTTTCCGCGGCCGTTTTGAGTATATAGGGAATTAATATAGATAAAAGAAATAGTGGCTTGTTACAGCCCGATGACAATCTCAGTAAAGAAGAAGCGAGGCATGGGGAAGGTTTGAGGCAGAGCTGTATCCAGAGCGCAGTAGCGATGGGACTGGATAATATTCCCCTGGCTTTTCACTGTCTCCTGGGTGGTGCCTTCTGCCGCGGTCATCAGGTGGATGGACGCCTTTTGAGAGGGAATGGCAAGCCCGCTGAGATCCAGGGTGACGGCGGTGTTCTCGTCGGTTCGGTTGAGCAGGTAAACCACCAGTTTTGTTTTGTCCTCATTCCAGGCGGCTTGAATCTGCACGTCATTCCGGGCGGAAGAAGTGTAGCCTTCGATCTCCACCGGCCATTTCGCAAGGGTGCGAGACATGCGCTCGTACACCAGGCCGCAGGCGGGAAGCATTGCTCCTTCCTTGGGAGTCTCAATGCAGGACTGGCCAGAGGTATTGGCCAGGTTATTGAAGCACATGAACCGCACGATCCCTCCGAAGCGGTGGTCCATCATCAGGTTGGACACCAGGTTGAGGGCGTAGATCCAGGTCCGGCGGGCGCTGCGGTAGGTGATCCCTTGCTCCGCGAAATATTTTTCCACAAAAGGAGCGGGGGAGGGATCACGGTTTTGCAGGGCCTCCGTGTCGGCGTAGAAGATCTTGTGGTCGTGGGTGGCGTTGTACTGGCGCACCATTTCCACTTTGCGGGAAAGGTTATCCGGCTCGCAGACCCGGTCCGCCAGGAAGTCCACATCCTCTCCGCAGATTTCCAGCATCTGAGGAATGTAGTCTCGATAGAAGTGGTAAGCGCATAGGCCGATCTTGATGGTGGGATCCACCGCCTTCATGGCCTTGGAATAACGGGAAACAGTCTTGGCGTAATCCTCCCAGGTGAACCACCGGAAAGTTTCGTTATCCATTTCCCAGTACTGGGCATGGTAGGGCTCAGGGTGACCGTTTTTCGCCCGCAAGGCTCCGTATTCGCTGGTGACGGGTCCATTGCAGTATTCCACCCATTGGGCGGCACAGCGGATGCCCTCTTCGATGTCGGTGATCCGATCCAACTGGAAGCCGTGAGGTTCTCTGCCGTTTTCATAAACGTTGACGCCACTGTTGGCGAAGTGGAGTTTGTCGGGATGGAACATGTTTACCACCAGCATGGCTTGAGACCCCAGGGTTTCGCAGAGCTGGAGGAATTCGTCAGTGCCCACGTCGTTGTAGTTCAGGTCACCCCAGAAGTAGGAGGGTTCCGGACGCCGCTGATCCATGGGACCGATGCCATCTTTCCACAGGTGGAAGGATGCAAAACACCCACCGGGGAAGCGGATCAGCTTGGGGTTTACCCGGCGCAGTCCGTCCACTACGTCCTTGCGCCAACCATGTACTGAGTCGGTAGGCTTTAGGGAGAAAGCGTCCATGCCCACTTTGGTTCCAGGAGCCAAAAAGACGCAGAAATTACACCAGATAGGCTCCTCGCCGTCGTAGGTGAAAGAGGTCTCCACCAGGCCGCCTTCGTGGGAAAGGCCTTCCAGGGGCACAGTCACCAGGGGCTGAGACCAGTCGATTTCATCCCGGCCGGGGTACAGACGCAGCTCGGCGCCGCCTTCCTCAGAAAGCAGTTGGAAATAGCCCCGGAAGTGGTAAGTGCCTTTTCGCAGATATTTCCCATTCTGGGCCATGCCGCACCAGCGTTCTTCCTCGTAGTTGTGGGCGACCACCCACTGCTCCCCGTGGATGCCGCCTTTTTCCTGCTCCAGGGTCAACGCGTAGAAGGGAGCGTGTTCCACCAGGTAGGTGCTGTCCGGAGCCAGTGCCTGGGGCACGTCTTGGGCAGGACAGGCATACCAGCGGTTATGTTCGTAGACGGAGTGGTACCATTCCTCACCACGCCAGTCCTGGCCGGTGAGATGCAGGCCGCCGAACCAATCGTAGGTGGCAGGAGTGAGCTGAGGGATCTTTTCAAAGCTGCGGTTGAAGAGCATCTCTGACCACATGCCCTCCACCTGGAAGCCAAACCCAAGCTCAATAAAATTGCTGCAAAGCATATCGCTGACAGGCTGATCCACAGTCACTCGGTCCGTGACCCGGAAGATTTTCTCGCCTGCTTGAAAGTCTGAAAGATTTGCTTTTGGTTCCATATAATTCACCTCATAGGAAATATGAAAAACATGGCTTACTCCAGGCAGCCGTAGGCTACGGAGCGCACGCGATGATGGTGGTATTCTTCATTGTTGGGGAGGGTTTGATGCATGTACACCACGGAGAAACCCTCAGAAGGATCGATGGACACCCAGGTACCACAGACGCCGGTCCAGCCGAATTCTCCCACAGACATGTTGGTGACACCCTCCGGGCGGACCATGGTGCGTACGCCTAAGCCGTAACCGTAGCCCTCGTTGTAGGAGTTTTCAAAGTCCAGCTGCTGGGCGGGATTCAGGGCGTTCCGGCGCATCAGGTCGATAGTTTTCCGGCCGATGATCCCCAATCCGCCTTGCGCCAGCGCCTGAGCGAAGCGGGAATAGTCACGAGCCGTGGAAAAAAGTCCCGCGCCGCCGCCTTCGTACAGAGCGTTCGGTTCGTGGTTGATGTCCATGGGTCCGGGAATGGGAGTGAAGGAGCCGTCCTCTTCCGGACGGTACAGGGTTGCCATCCGCTCCCGGATATTTCCGAAATAACGGTAGCCGGTGCTTTCCATCCCCAGAGGCTGGAAAATCTCTTTCTTCAGGAATTCCCCAATGGTCATCCCGGAAGTCTGCTCCACCAAAGCCGCCACCATCTCATGACCGAAGCCATAAGACCAGTGGGTGCCGGGGTCGTACCGGATGGGAACCGAGGCCATGGCCCGCACGTCATCCTGAAGAGTGTAGGGGCCTTTCGCCGCCAGCTCCGCCCGCACTTCCCGCATTTTCTGAGCGGTGAGGGAATCGCCGCTGGGGTAGGGCAGGCCCACCGCCATCATAAAGGCGTCCCGCACCAGCATGGGATTTTTCGCGGGCCGCAGACGGATTTCCCCATTGGGCAGGACCTCTGCCACTTGGACGTTTTTGTACTCGGGGAAATAGTTAGAATAGGGTTCGTTTAGGAGAAATTTCCCCCGCTCGAACTGGATCATGGCCGCAGTGCACACGATCACTTTCGTCATGGAGAACAAACGGAACACCGTGTCCTCCGTCATGGGCCGTCCTGTTTCCAGATCCGCCTTGCCGAAATACCCTTCGTACAGGGTCTTTCCGTTCTGGGCCGCCACACAGGCGCACCCAGGGACTGTTTTTCCGGCGAATCCTTCCAGCAGACGGTCCAGGTCGCTGAATTTTGCCATACAACGTTCCTCCAAAGAAATATGATATAATCCCGTGGTCCCGTCTCAAATTTACGGAACTGCCCCGGGGTTATTCCAATATGTGTTAGATGCCCTGCTGTCCAAAATAGGATTACTGCATCGCGCTGCGAGCATAGAGAATCCACTTGGAGTGATCCAAGGGATCCACCCCTCGGCGAGGAGCCTGCTGTCCTTCACCGGGAGGGCATTCCTGATAACCGGCGAATTCGGAGGCGTACACTCCTTTTCCTGAGGTCATGGAGCGGAAGGAAACAGGATAATCCAAAGAGGTGGCCACCGGGAGTTTTGCTTCCAGTGTGAACCAGCCTTTATGGATGGTAGGTGTGTCAAATTCTCCCCGCATGGATACCATATCCCGGATGACTCGACCCAGCAGTTCTTCCTGACCGGATAGGGTTACTGTGACCATGGGTTCCAAAAGAATGGTGCCGCTGTTGACCAGTGCCCGCTGCACCGCAACCGGCGTGGCCACGAAGAAATCCAAGGGATGGGTGTGGAAATGGTGGTGCTGTCCGCCGATCAGGGTGAACCGGGCGTCTGTGACCTCCCAGCCCAGACGGCCTTGTTTCAGGGCATCGGGTAGGCTCTGCCTCACGTGGTTCTGGTAACGATAGGGGAGCTCCTTTTCCTTGATAATGGATTCAAACTGGATGCCGCTGCCCCGGGAGAGCGGTTCCACCAGCAGCTTCACGATTGCCCAGCAGGGCTTGGGCGCCAGGTAGACTTCCTCACCTTCACTGGTGGAAGCAGGAGTCTCTTTATAAATAACGGTGGGCTGGGAGAAGGAGACCTCCAAGCCGTAGCGTTCCCGTATGATCTCAGTGAGCACTTCCAGCTGGATCTTACCTGTGATGTGCAGGTGCAGCTCCCGGCTTTCCGGCACCCATTCCAGGTCCAGCAAGGGGTCCTCCTGAGAGAGCTCTTGAAGGGCTTCGGTCAGGGTGGGAAGCTGGTCCGGAGAGGCTGGGAAAGCCTGCACTTGCAGAAGGGGTACAGCTAGATGGTATAGTTCTCTGGGCGGGGCCTCACCCAGTACGTCCCCGGCACGAACCCCGGAGAGACCGTACACAGTTCCTGTTTCTCCGCTGTGGATCTGGCCGATGTCCACGCTC
The DNA here is from genome assembly GCA_000432995.1 of Clostridium sp. CAG:1013. Lineage (GTDB taxonomy): Bacteria > Bacillota > Clostridia > Oscillospirales > Acutalibacteraceae > Acutalibacter. The sequence continues at coordinate 45,203 of HF972627.1, read as the reverse complement.
TTGGAACCGTAAAAGCGGCGGATTTGCGTGACCTTTTGGACGTCTGTCCCGCCTGGAAGGGGGACACTGTCACGATTCTGTAAAGTTCCCGAAAATACCCGGAGATGGGCGGCTTTGCCCATGACTGGGTCATGATCTACCTGATAAACAACGGCGGAAAGGGGAGCGTCGTCCTGACCGGAGGCTTTGGGCAGATACTGGATAATGCCGTTCAACAGCTCTGCCATACCCTTTCCCTGCTTTGCGGAAGCAAAAAACACGGGGAATACCTGGCGCTCTGCCACACCCTTGCCAAGGGATTGGAAAAGTTGTTCCCGCTCTACCGGCTGGTCGTTCAAATAGGCTTCCGCCAAAGCGTCGTCGAATTCCACGGCGCAGGCCAGTCCATCTTCTTCCCAAGTTTCGCTGGGAAGCACTTGGCACTGGTCAGTTTCAGGATTTTCTACCCGCTGGGTCACCCACAGCCGGGGATCGCATTCCTGGCGGAGCTGATCCAGAACTGCCGGAATGTCACATCCCATGCGGTCCACCTTATTTATAAGAAGCAGGACGGGGATCTTCAGCTTGTCCAGAGCCCGCCACAGCAGCCTGGTCTGAGCCTGTACTCCCTCCACAGCGGAGAGCACCAGAACCGCTCCGTCCAGGACCCCTAGGCAGCGTTCCACCTCTCCCAGAAAATCTACGTGTCCGGGAGTGTCGATCAAGTTGATCCGCACCCCGTTGTGTTCTAAAACCACGGAAGCGGACCGGACCGAGATGCCCCGGCGGCGCTCCACATTTAGTGAATCGGTTTGTGTTGTGCCGTCATCCACACTGCCGGCCTGCCGGATACTGCCGCTCAAAAGCAGGAGTTGTTCCGTAATGGTGGTCTTGCCAGCGTCGGCGTGGGCAAGGATGCCCAGATTGATCATTGGCGCTTTCAAATATATCCCCTCGTTCTGCCGTTTTTTACTGTGATTATATGTAAATATATGCCTCAATATAGCACGAAGGGAGGGGGTTGTCAAATGGGGGAGCTGATAATGGGGAAGAAAAGCGGGCTGGATTAAGGGGTGGAGATCGTAAGAAATAATTAAGTTTAGAGTGAATAAAAAAAGCTTGCTTTACCCGGGCATTTGGTGTAAATTACATGCGAGCCATATGCGATACGATTCGCTTACATGACTTGTTTTACCATATTCAAAGCAGCAAATGGGTGATCAACATGGCAGTAAAGTGTGTGAGAACGCCAGCAGACAAAGATCTTTACGTATTTATCCCCGCATGTTGTTATGCGGGAAACCAGTTTCAGGTGCGCCCCTATGAGTATCCGCCGAAATTCACTTTAGAGGATGCTCAAGTGGAGATGCCGGTAACCATCACCGACGTTCCCAGACTGGAACCAGATGGAAGTGGAAAAATAGAAGTTACCACTGGTGACGCAGCAACCCCGTGCGTAGGTGTTTTTTCTCCTGCGCAAAAGAGGGGGATTCTGGTATTCACCGTTCAGCAGATCCAAGGGAAAAACATTGGCCTGGCCTATGAAGAAGGATGTATCCGGCTCACTTGGCCTGCCAAGCGGGAAAGCATTTACCGGTGGCCCCATATGTACCATAACCCAGAGCCGTGGGAGGATCTTCCTGGGGACATTCCCTGCAAGGTGCTGGATTTTCCCTGTGATGACCTGGCAGAATATTATCGGGTGTTTTTTGAAAACCGCAAAGTAATGGAGCTGGATTGCCAACGCCCCCAGGTTCTGCCCTTTGATGAGCAGTTTGAGATCCAGAAGGAAAAATTCAACACCATGAATTGGCTGGAGGATCCTGGATTCTACATGGTGGGAACTGACAAATCCCGCTTTCAGGTTTGGCAGCCCGGATGGACCGGAGGCGCCATGAGTGGATACGCTCTCATGAAATTAGGCGGGGAGCAGGAGTGGGAACGTGAAATGCGTACGCTTTCCTTCCTGTTTTCCACCCAGTGTGAAAGCGGATTTTTCCACGGGATCGTGGACGCTGAGGGGAAAACTTACGGGGACGCTTTTCAGCAGCCTGGCGCGGATCACTGGCATTTGATCCGGAAATCGGCAGATGTTTTGTACTTCCTCTTCAAACATTTCGCGCTGATGCAGGAAAGAAACAAGGAGATCCCAGAGGAGTTCCGGGAAGGAGCTAGGAAAACGGCGGACGGTTTCGTGAGACTCTGGAAAACATACGGTCAGTTTGGCCAGTTCGTGGATGTCCACACAGGAGAGATCTGTGTGGGAGGATCCACAAGCGCCGGGATCGCACCTGCTGGTTTGGCAAAATCCTATGCCTTTTTCGGTGACCAGAAATATCTGGAGACCGCGGAGGAAAGCGCGGAGAATTACTACCAGCAGCATCTGAGGAAAGGGTATACCACAGGAGGACCAGGGGAGATCCTGCAATGTGTCGACAGCGAAAGCGGTTTCGGTTTGCTGGAGAGCTTTGTGGTCCTATACGAAGTTACCGGCAGTAAAAAATGGTTGAAGTACGCTGAAGAATGCGCCCATTATTGCAGCAGTTGGGTGGTAAGTTACAATTATCAGTTCCCCCCTGAAAGTGAGTTTGGACGGCACCACATGAAAACGGTGGGCAGCGTGTTTGCCAACTTGCAGAACAAGCATTCCGCTCCTGGGATCTGCACCTTGTCCGGGGACAGTCTTTTGAAACTGTGGCAGTGGACGCAGAACCCTCTGTATCTGGAACTTGTAAAAGATATTGCCCTGACCATCGGCCAATATATGTCCACAAACAACGATCCCATCTATGATTGGGATCTGCTGCCGGAAGATCGGGAGAAAGGCAGCCCGGATCAGTTAGAGGCTCATCGTCTGCCCCAGGGCTTTATCTGTGAACGAGTGAATATGTCCGATTGGGAAACGGATCGCTGTGTGGGCGGTGTTTTCCATGGCAGCTGTTGGTCTGAGACCAGCAATCTTTTAGCTCTTGCTGAAGTCATTCCCATGCTTTAAGAGAGCGTGAAAGCTCTTTTAAATAAAGGCGGGATTTCCCCCGCGATAAAGAAAGGAAATGAAAGAAATGAAACAGCTATCTCCCCGCCAGGTTCATCTGGATTTTCACACATCGGAGTATATTCCCGGTGTGGGTTCGAATTTTGACCCAGAGGCGTTCGCAAAAACCGTGAAGGAAGCCAGCATCAGCTCTGTCACTGTTTTTGCCAGATGCTGTCATGGCTGGCTCTATTACCCCTCTAAAAAGTTCCCGGAGCTGGTCCACCCCCACCTGGAATACAAAAACCTTCTGGTGGACCAGGTGCGCGCTTTGCATAAAGTGGGCGTCAACGCTCCGGTCTACATCACAGTTCAGTGGGATCGTCACTGCGCGGCCACTCATCCGGAATGGCTGATCCGGAAAAAAGACGGTTCCCATGAGGGCCATCCCCTCACGGAACCTGGCTTTGACCAGTCCCTGTGCGTCAACACCGGGTATTGGGATTTCCTGAAGGAACAGACCATTGAAGTTTGTGAGCTGCTAGGGGATGAACTGGACGGCCTGTTCTTTGATATGGTGGGTATCCGTCCCTGTTTGTGTGCTTCCTGCCGGGCTGAAATGAAGGAGCTGGGTATTGACGCTACTGATGACGAAGCTGTGAGAGATTTCGCCAAAAGCGTTATGGACCGGTTCAAAAAGAACATGACCGAACTGGTTCGCCAGTACAACAAGGATTGCACCATTTTCTATAATGCGGGCCATGTGGGCCCCTGCACCAAGAATAGTGTGGACTCCTACACTCATTTTGAGTTGGAAAGTCTGCCTTCTGGTCTCTGGGGATACCTGCATTTTCCCGTGACTGCCCGTTATGCTCGGAAACTGGGCAAGGACTGCATGGGTATGACCGGCAAATTCCACACCGAATGGGGCGATTTCCACAGCCTGAAAAATCTCGCGGCTTTGGAGTTTGAGTGCTTCCGGATGTTGAGCTTGGGCTTTGCTTCCTCGATCGGCGACCAGCTGGAGCCCAACGGCGCCCTGAATCCTGCCACCTACCGCCTTATTGGCAAAGTGTACAGTCAGTTTGCGGAACGGGAGGAGTGGGCACGTCCCTCTACGCCAGTGGTGGAAGCGGCGGTTGTCACTTCTGAATCTCCTCGAGCGGAACTCAAGATCCCCGACAGCATTATGGGTGCTGCTCAGATGCTGGACGAACTGGCTATTCAGTTTGACATCATTGATCCGGAAATGGATCTGGACGGCTATAAACTGATTATCCTGCCCGACGATCTGGTGGTCAGCGATGATTTCCAGGAAAGACTGGAAAAGTTTGTGGCCAAGGGCGGCAAGGTGATCGCCTGTGCCAAGGGCGGACAAAACAAGGATGGGAAATATCCCACTTGTTTCGGCGCCAGGTCCACAGGCCCCCGGGACATTTACCCCAACTTTCTCATTGCCGAGGGCAAGCTGGCAGAAGGCCTGGAACCGGAAAACGAGTATGTCATCTACATGCAGGGGGAAGCCTTGGAATCCACCGATGCAGAGCCTATCCTGTGGGCTCGGGATCCCTATTTCAAATTCGACAGAGATGTTTTCTGTTCCCACCGTTATGCTCCTTCCGCTAAGGGAGAAGTGTATCCGGCAGTGCTGCGAAAGGATGGCGTGATTCTTTTTGAACACCCTATCTTCCAGCAGTACCGGAAAAACGCCCCCTTCTGGTGCAAGAAACTGATTTCCAACGCTATTGATCTGCTGTTGGGTGAGCGAATTGTCCGCCACGACGGCCCTTCCACTATGACTATCAGTGTGCTGGATCAGCCGGAAAAATCCCGCACCAATCTGCATATCCTTTCTTACGTGCCGGTGCGCAAGAGCGCTACTATTGATATCATCGAGGAACGTACTGTTCTGCGGAATGTGACTGTGAAGGTGAGTATTCCTCGGAAGTTCACCGAAGCCCGCTTGGTGCCGGAAAATATCCCGTTGGAAATTAAGAACGGCGCTGTTACCATTCCCGAGATCAATGGTTACGCTATCGTGGAACTGAAATAAAAGGAATAAAACATACCCGGAATTCTCCCGAAACTAGAGTAGGGAAGGCTGGGCGATAAACAAAACAGTGTAGAATAAAAAATACCCGATGAGTGTTTGCTCGTCGGGTATTTTTTGAATTTTTCATATTTCCCTTCTGGCACTCACTCTTGGAAGGGTTGTTCTACAAATTTGTTTCTATATTCTCGAGGTGTGACCTGTTCCAGTTTTTTGAAAAGGTAAGCAAAGTAGGAGAAATTGTGATACCCCACCTCTGAGGCAATCATGCTGATGGATAGGGAAGAGTTCGCCAAAAGGTCTTTTGCCGTAGAGATACGGCACTCGATGATATAGTCCTTCAAAGTGACCCCTGTTTCCTTTTTGAAAAGGCGTGTAAGGTATTCGGGGCTTAGGTGGACAAAGTCCGCAATCTCTTTTATGGACAATTCGGAGTTGTAATGGTCAATGACATAGCTTTTTGCTCGGCTGACGTAATCCTCTTCCGTCTCTTCTGTTTTCTGGCAATCCTTTAGGGCATTGGTGAGAAAATCCACAGTTTTCATCACCGCGTCAATGGTGGAGAAGCTGTCCATGCAGTCCTGATAGGTGAAGTCTTTGGAAAAGATGGAGCTGACCTCCACATTGTTTTCGTAAAAATAGATCAGAAAAAGATTGACAATTTGCTGATGGGTTCTTTTTAGAAGTTCCAGGCTGTTGGGTTTATCCAGGATATTCCTGTCCAGATGAAGTTGGATCTCTTTTTTTAGCATGGAGTATTGACCTGTGCGCAGAAGGGAATCCCAGTATTTTTGACTGTTGGAGGTGTCCGCACTGGTTTGCGGGGCCGGGGTCTCAATGATGGAAGTATTAAAAATTCCGGGCTTGCTGGATACATTGTTTCCAATGCACCGGGTAGCAGTGTGGATTTCCTTAAGAATATTTTTATATTCCACCGGATCTGAAAAGTAAAGAGTGATGTTTTCAGTTTCCAGCTTCTTTTGCAGAGATAGCAAAAATTCTTTTAGGTGATTCTCTTCTACGGGGAGAATTTGACTTTCATCGTCAATGATGAATATGGAGAACATCCGGAAAGGAGTCATGACAATGAAGTAGTTTAGAGAATCTGTGTTGAAAAGAATAGGCACCGCATCGTTAATGATTCTCATCAGATAGCGCTGAGAGGGATAGTCTGGTTCCTTGTGGGTGTAAGCGTGGACATCTACCCAGAAGAGATGAATTAAGCTGTCCATGGTAAAGGAATATCCGGCTTTGTTTAGAAGCTCCATGCTCTCTTCGATCTCATCTGAGGTGCCCACGTAGAGATTTTCTATGGCCTTTGCCAAAAACTCGTTTGGGTTGCTTTTAAACAGAGCGCCATACTCCATCAGCCTTCTGTTATTGAAATTCAAATTCCAGGCTTCCGCGGCTCTTTTTAGGGTCTGAGCGATGACCTCATAGGGGGCGGGCTGTACGATAAAGTCAAAACATCCCAGTCTTAGACTGCTTTGGGCATAGGAGATCTTGGAGTGAGAAGTCATCACGATCCGGATAATGTTGGGAAAATGCTGCTGCAAGTACTCGTTTAATTCGATCCCCGACTGTCCGGGCATCTCGATATCTGTGACCAGCACCTTGATGGCGTTTTCTTCACAGATCTTTATGGCATCCGCGGCGTTCAAAGCAGTAAAGACCTTGGAATAGCCCAGGGACTCAAAGTCGATCCCATGAAGCATGCCGTCCAACACACTTGTTTGATCGTCCACTAGTAAAAGATTCATCACAGGTTTCCCTCCTTTCGATCCAACGGGATGGAAATAATGGAGCATGCTCCACCAGACGGAAGATTATAAAAGGCGAATGAATAATTTTCTCCGTACAAAATGGAGAGCCGATGTTTCAAATTGTTGATGCCTACATGGTGCTCTTCAAAAGAATATTTTACCCGCTGATTGATGGCGTCCAGTACCTCCTTGGGATAACCTTCGCCATTATCCTGCATGTGAATACACAGAAAGGTGGTATCGTTCTCCACGGTAGTGCGAATTTTTACGCTGAAAACCACCATGCCTTTTTTACCGTCGTTATATTTAAAGGAATTCTCCAGAAAACTCTGAATGATCAACGGCGGTACGGAATATTCCTTCAAGCTCTCCTCAACGTCCACATCCAGCAGAAAGATTTTTCCCGAGTCCAAAGACAGAATCTGATAATAATCCTCGATTTCTCGAAGCTCATAGGATAGGGGAACCGTGGAAATGTTGTCGTGGAATAAATACCGCAGATGGTTGGAAAATGCGATGATCATCAGCTTCATCTTGTCGATCTGCCGGTTCTCCAACATGCCGTAAAGGCTTTTCAGACAGTTGATAAAAAAGTGCGACCTGGTCTGAAGCTGGTAATATTGCAGAAGAGCGTGGGTCTTTTCTTCTTTTTCCGCTCGGCGGACGGTCTCCAGCTCGGAAATGGTTTTCGCCAGAGAAACCAGGGCTTCCTGGGTCTCCTGTACTTCCTTGAACCTGCTGGGTTTGGAAATGGAATAGTCATGGGTTCTCTCGATCTCTTTGGAGAAGTGGGAGATTTGGAGGACCGGCATCAGCATCATTCGGCTGGAAATGGTGTAAAAGGCCACGAACATCAATACGGTCAGAAGCAGGAACACAGCAGCCATCACAAAGCGTTCGGAGGCTAGAAGCACAAACTCTGAAAGGGGGGTAACCACACTGATGCCTGTCTGACATTCCTCAATGAAATAGGAGAGCACCAGATTGCCGTTGCGCAAAACTAAATGGGAAGCTCCAACGCCGTCCTGTAAATCTGTTAGCCCAATACCCCGTTCTTCCAGAGCCTCCTTGGAGCTGATAATCTTATCTGGCGAGAAGATGCTGGTGATGGAATTGTCGGTAAGGGAGGGAATGGGAAATTGGCTGGTGTATTTTTGCAGGCTGAACATGCTGCACAAGGTCATTCTGCCCTTTTGATTCTGCAGGATCAAATAATCTTCATCCCCAACTTCTTCATGAAACCATTGGCCGAAGACAGCGGAATCCTCTGTGGCATTATTGGCGATTTGATGGTATGCGTCCCGATAGGGAAGTATATTTTTCGAAGGGAAAAGGGTGGGAAAATAGTAGACTTCATCCTTCTTGGAATCGGAAAACATGTTCACGCAATAGGTGCTGTCGTGATAATAGATGATCTGCCTCAGGTTATAGATAGGGGGCAATCGAGCCGCGTCCGAGGTGCCTTCGGTGGAGAGCAGGGTAAAATTGGGGTCGGACGCCACAATGGTGCGGTTGAAATCCCGTTCCACCAGCAGATTATCCGTCAGATTGTCAAGATAGTCTTGGATGGAGACAGTGAACTCATTCAGGACAGCTTTGGCCGAGTAGTAAGACATAAAGCCCGAATAGATCAGCGAAGCAATACCGAATACAAAGACGATGGCAAAGAAAATCCAGCTGATATATTTTTTTACGGAAAAGGACTGTTGCATCTTCATCCCGGCCATTTTTCATTCCTTTCTTTCTCTTTTTTTGAGATCCGAGTAAACAGGTCAAATTCACAATAGTATAGATCTGAATTGAAATAGAAACAAGCAAACCAATTTGATAGAATCAAAAAGGGAAAGTGACAGAATACATAGTACTTTTTAATTTATTATAGTGAATTCTGTCATGTTGTCAAATATTCTTTTTCGGAAATTTCCACGTGGGAGGGATCTTTATTGTCGGAAAAAAAGGAAAAGCTTTGGACTCCGAAATATGCAGTCGTACTGCTCAACATGCTTTGCAACGGTATGGCGGGCATGATGACATTGCCCATCGTTGCCAAGTACGCTTTGTCTGTTGGGGCCGATTTGACCTCTGCCTCTGCCATTGCAGGCATGATGTCTTTGGTTGCCCTAGTAGTTTGTCCATTTGCAGGTGTTCTTTGCGATAAGGGCAACCGAAAGTATATCTTGATCGCTGCGAATCTTGGCTATGGGCTGTCTCTGGCCCTGCACTGCGTTTGTGTGACCATACCCGCTCTGATCGCAGTTCGCATGGCAACAGGACTGTTTTTCTCAGTCTGCACCGTTGCAAACGTGGCATACTCCTCCGCCTATATTCCCAAAACCAGAACGGGGGAGGGATTGGGTTATGTGGGGCTTTCCACGATCATTGCTCAGGCATTGGGGCCCATGGTAGGCATGAAGCTTCAGGAAACAGGAGGGTATTCTCTGACCTTCCTGGTGGCGGGGGGATTTGCATTCCTCTGCATTTTCTTCCTTGTTATTCTGCCTTATCCGGCCACACACTCCGTAGGCAGCGGGCAAAAGGGATTGCACCTGAGGGATTTGTTTGCCGCGAAATTTACCCTGTTTATGCTGATGGCTTTTTTGTTCAGCTCCGCGGGCGGTTTAATCAGTACCTATTTGGCGATTATTGCGGACGCAAGACAGATCGCGGATGTCACCATGTATTTCACCGTTTTTTCGATTCTTTCCGTAGCGCTTCGGCCTATTACCGGTCGCATTTTGGATACCAAAGGAATCTTCTGCCTGATTATTCCAGCTTTTCTAGGATGCGGTCTCTGTATGATTTTTGTGGGCGTAGGACAGGCGTTGATCATGTTCTTGATCGCCAGTGTTTTTGGTGCCATTGGTCAAGGCTCCGGACTTCCGTCCATTCAGGCCCATTGCGTTAAGATGGTGGACAAGACTTCTGCCGGCGTGGCGACTAGCACCATTATGATTGGTCAGAATGTTGGCAATGCTGTCGCTCCTGTAATTGGATCTTTCTTTATCGGTGCCTTTGATTACCAGGCGACCTTTGCAGGCGCCGGAGTATTTATCATCATTGCAGGAGTGATTTTTACCTTGGCCCAGTGGAAAAATACCAAAAGACATTCAGTGTCAATGTCAGAAAAACAATAGTAGATGTCAAAAAGCGAGTGGTTTTACTTCGACAAAAACAATAGAATGAAGCTGTAAAACGTCAGATTTCCACAAGAATGTGAGAACATGACGAAAAAATTTATGGAGAGTGAGATCAAATGAAACGCATCATTTCTACCCTGCTGGTTTGTCTGCTCGTTCTCTCCCTCGCTGCTTGCGGCGGCGGAACCCAGTCCGGAGACACCGGCTCCACCTCAAGTGGCAATAGCCAAGCCGAGGCAAGCGCCGAGGATACCGCTGAGGACGACGGAGAATACCCCGTTATTCGCATCAACGAAACCGCGTTCTACGGTGGTCCTCCTGCAAACGGTGATCTTATTGAGGATGCTCTGAATGAGATCCTGCGGGAAAAAGCTCATGCGGAGATCGAGTTCGTTTACGTGCAGATGTCCGATTTGCAGACTCAGTTGAACCTGCTGCTCACCGGCGGCGACGATTCCCTGGACCTGCTCAGCTCCTTCTTCTATGCGGGCGTGAGTGAACTGGTTTCTAACGGTCAGGTCATGGCTATCGACGATCTGCTGGCCTCCGATGGTCAGGGCATTCAGGAGATCTTCGAGCCCTATGCTGAAATCCTGGATTGCGGACGTGTCGATGGCAAGTTATACGGTATTCCCTCTGTCTGTGCCTGGACTTGCGAAAACTGCTACCTGGTCATGGAAGACCTGGTGGAGGAAGCCGGCATTGACTGGCCCGAAAAGGTCAACAACCTGGACGAACTAACTCCCTATCTGCTCCAGTTGAAGGAAGCTAACCCTGACAAGTATTTTATCGCCGGTGCTTCCACTCCCTACTGGTATCCCAAGACCATTGACTACTTGGGTGATGACAACTACCTGGGCGTCATTCTGGATCCTGAGAACAGCACTACCATTGAGAATTACTACGAGTCTGACTATTTCCTCAACTTCCTGGAAAATGTGAAGATCTGGAAAGAAAATGATCTGATCTGCCCCGATCCCATGAGTAACGACAACGCTATTCTGGGCAACCTGAGCAACAAGATCACCTACGGTATCACCGGTTATGACTACAACCTGGAGAATACCATTTATGAGGCCGAAAAACAGGATTCTTATGATGGCCCCATCGTGGGAACCCAGATCGGCGAGAAGTATCTGACCACTGCTAACGCCAGCACCTATATGTGGCATATCACTTCTTTCTGCAAGGATCCTGAGGCAGCTATGCGCGTTCTCAATGTGCTCTACACCGACCCTGAGGCTGCTAATATTCTCATGAACGGCCTGGAAGGCGTGACCTATGTCCTGGATGAGAACGATCAGCTGGAGTATCCCGAAGGCGTTACCAATCATGAGGAAGCGGGCTGGTTTGCCATGTACAATGCGGCTCGTCCCAATGGTTTCCTTTGCCCCACTTGGAATTATTCCAGACCTGACGCTTATGAACTTCTGAAAGAAGACAACGCAAACGCGATCAAGTCTACCGCTCTGGGCTTTACTCCCGACCTCTCTTCTGTTGCGGACCAGTATGCGGCATGTGCCAATGTGATCGCTCAGTATTATACTCCGATTATTAACGCGGTTGTGGACATTGACGAGACTCTTCCTGTTTTCCAGCAGGCTCTTCGCGACGCCGGCATCGAGGACATCATTGCCGAGGAGCAGAGACAGTTTGACGAATGGCTTGCTGCTAAGTAATTGGCTGAGGGACTGAGAGGGGACTATCAAGTCCCCTCTCAAATATTTAATACTAGCTATTATGGTGAGAAAGATGTCATTTGATAAGTTAACCCACTATCTGGAATCTCTGAAGGACAGCGATGATATCAAGGGTCTGGACGTGATCGTTAAGAAAAACCACAAAGTGATTTATCGTCACAAGCAAGGTTATAACGATTACGACTGCACCAGGCCAGTGTCTGAAACTGATCTGTACTACTTATACTCCTGCACGAAAATCGTGACTATGACTGCCTGTATGCAGCTGGTAGAAGAGGGTAAGATCCGGCTGGACGCTCCTGTGTCCGATTATCTTCCGGAATTTGCCCACATGAAAGTGGCTGACGATTATACCATGGGCGATTTCAGAAATATGCCCAATCAATCCTCTCCAACCCATCCTGCGAAAAATCCTATCCTGATCCGAGAGCTGATGGCCATGACCGCGGGACTCTCCTATAGCACCACTTCAGAGCCCATTCTGGAGCTGAAAAAGAAAAGCGGCAATAAGGCTGCTACCCGGGAGATGGTGAGCGCCATCGCTGAGATGCCTCTGCTTTACGAACCCGGTACGAGACATGCATACAGCTTGGGCCACGACGTGATCGCTGCAGTAGTTGAGGTGGCATCTGGACAGAAGTTCCGAGATTACGTGACCGAACATATTTTTAAGCCCCTGGGCGTGGACGATGTGTATTTTCATCTGCGTGAAGAGGATAAAGGGAGACTGGCGGACCAGTATTCCTGCGATTTTAAAACCGGAGAGAAATCCCGGCATGAAGGCAACACCTTTGAGCTGACGGATGAATACGACAGCGGCGGGGCTGGTCTCATTACAACGGTGGACTGCTATTCCACCCTGCTGGACGCTCTTGCCTGCGGTGGTGTGGGCGCAAACGGAACCAGGATCCTGTCTCAGGAAAGCATCGACGCCATCCGCACTCCTCAGCTGAACGCTGTGCAGCTGGACGATTTCACCATGAAGGGGATGTTCCGGCCAGGCTACAATTATGGTCTTGGCGTACGTGTCCTAGTGGATGACACAAAGGCCAAAAGTCCTGCGGGAGAATTTGGCTGGGACGGCGCTGCCGGAGCTTATGCCCTCATCGATCCCAAGAATGGTATCAGTCTGTTTTATGCGCAGGCGATTCTGGGGCTTCCGGGAGTTTATTCCGATATCCATCCCCGGATCAGAGATCTGGTTTATGAATGTCTGGAGTAAAGGCTGTCCTCTAACCCCGAGCGCTTCTTTTGATCTTGAATATGACAGCAAATGTCCTGAGGGACATCAGCTGTACCTGATAAATCGAAACTAAATTTAAGGAGGATGAATATGGATAAATTCTATGTTCAGTTAGACGGTTTTTCCCGTCAGCTGGTCCACGACTACGAAGGCGTGATGACCAAGGTAGCCAAGCTGGGCTATAACGGTATCGAAATCTTCTATGGTCTACATGGCGGCTACACACCTGAAGGCCTGAAAAAATTCCTCAATTCTATCAACATGGAGGTTATCAGCTCCCATGTGGAAACCGAGGATACAGAGGAGAACCTGAAGTATCTTCCCGGCACTGGCTGCAAATATATGATCAACCCCGGCCTGGCGATCACCAGCGTGCAGGAAGCTTATGAAGCTGCGCAGTTCTTGAACGAAATGGGACGGAAAGCAAAGAGTGTGGGAATGAAATACGGTTATCACAATCATTCCAACGACTTTCTGAAACTGGGCGACAAGATGATCTGTGACATTCTCATCGAGAACACAGATCCGGAGCTGGTAGCCTTTGAGATCGATATCGCTTGGGCTTACAGAGCCGATGTGGACGCTGCCGAGTATATCCGGAAATACCCCGGAAGATTCGAGCTGGTCCACGTGAAGGAGACTCGGGAATTCCCCATGAAGCTGGACTTTATGAAGCCTATCCCCAAGGACAAGCAGGGGGAAAAGGACATTTCCGGCTGGCCCAAGATGGATCCCGAGGCCGCGAAAAAGCTGGATGAGGCCCTTTCCATCAACTGTGAGCTGGGCAAGGGAATCGTTGACATGAAGGCTGTTCAGGCCGCTGCTGATGCCCAGCCCTGCAAGCCCATTTACATTGTCGAGCGTGATTACGCTTGGACCGGTGACATTTTCACCACACTGGCAGCCGACGCCGGTTACCTGAGAGCACTGTAAAGAACATAAAAGGAGACGAATCAAAATGAAAAATATCGCTATTGTTGGTTGTGGAAATATGGGTGGCGGCCACGCTCTGGCCATTGGCTACGGTACCGGTTACACAGATTGGCAGCTTCCTCAGATTATTGATGACGAAATAGAAGCAGTTACCACGGACATCTCCAAGATCCTGCATCTTTCCGGCATTTATGATATCGACGAGAAGAGACAGGAGTGGGCCAGGGGAGAGGGCTTCCATGTGTACCAGTCCCTGGAAGAGATCCTGGACGATCCGGAAGTGGACATCGTTCTGATCGCGGTTCCCAACCATCTCCATGCGGAGATCGCCATCAAGGCCATGCGGGCTGGCAAGCACGTGCTTTGTGAGAAGCCGGTCACTCCCACTTCCGCCGAACTGGAAGAGGTCCTGAAAGTTTCCAAGGAGACCGGAAAGGTGTTCTATCCCCGGCAGAACAGAAGATGGGATCCCGACTATCTGCTGGTCAAGAAAATCTATGACGAGCAGCTGGCTGGCAAGCCCCTCAGCCTGGAGAACCGCATCGGCGGCGGCGGCGCGGATGGCCCCTTCGGCTGGCGCAGCGAGAAGCGCTATGGCGGTGGCATGATGCTTGACTGGGGCGTGCACCTCATCGACCGTATCGTGCAGATGAACAAGTCTAAGATCAAGCAGATCTTCTGCCAGGTTATCAACCTCACCGGCACCGATGTGGATGAAGGCTTCAACCTGACCCTCATTTTCGAGGACGGATTTGTGGCTTACATTGAAAGCGGCGCGGGCCATTTTGATTCTCCCACTCCCGGCTGGCGGTTGAACGGTACTACCGGCATCGGCGAAGTGATCACCTTCTCCGGCGAGGGAGCCAAGGTTCTGAAAGCAAAGCCCAGAGATCCCAA
>HF972627.1:30031-30480 GCA_000432995.1 Clostridium sp. CAG:1013 | reverse complement strand
CGTGAGAAAGCCCACGATCAAGCGGGGCGAGGGACCCAGCTGGTTTGCAGCTCCTCCCATGAACAACGACGTGATCGAATTGGATCGTCCCATTTTTGATCGAAACGCTCTGTATAAGAACCTGGTAGACTGCATCGAGGGCAAGGCGGAGCAGATCGTCACCGGCGAACAGGCCCTCCGAGTCCTGAAGATCATGGAAGCAGCGTTGCTCAGCGGCGAGAAAAATCAGGTTGTGGATTTCGAGTAAGAATACATCCCTGCAACGTTGTTATGCAACATAGAAATGGAGAGAACCATCATGGATCATGGAAAATTTGATACATTGAACGCCAGTCCCGTGAATTTTTCGGAGACTGATCTGTGGATGGGGATGATCCCCGCTTCCGCTGACGGAAAACAGCCCCGGAGAATGGGCTATACCCGGGAGCCCAGAGCCATCGAGTTCAGAC
>HF972627.1:0-29997 GCA_000432995.1 Clostridium sp. CAG:1013 | reverse complement strand
AGGGCGTTGAGTTCAACGTCTACGCGCCCGACGCCAGCAGTGTTGAGGTGAGTGGTACCCGGAACACCCGAATGGGCCAGGAAAAACGGCCCTTGCACAAGACGGAAAAAGAGGGCTGGTGGCAGGCCGTTATCCCCGGGATCCCCGGAGGGGTGCAATTCCTGTACTATTTCTTTGATGGAAAAGAGCACCTGTATGAGCACTCTCCCGTCTGCTATGCCCATAACCGGCTGTGCAATTTCGTGGACGTACCGGACCCTGAGTTTGATTTCTACGATTTTAAAGATGTTCCCCATGGCACGGTGCGGTGCGAGTATTACCGGTCTTCCTATACCGGCACCCTGCGAAACTGCTGGGTCTATACGCCCCCCGGATACGAAGAGAATCTGGACAAGAAATATCCTGTTCTCTACCTGCTTCATGGCGGCGGTGAAAACGAGACGGGCTGGATCTGGCAGGGCAAGATCAACCTCATTATGGATAATCTGCTTGCGGAAGGCAACTGCAAGGAAATGATCGTGGTCATGAACTTCGGACATGCCTACGCTCCTGGTACTAAGCAGGCCGGTGTTTTGCCCGGACAGATCGATCAGCTGCTTATCAAGGACTGCATTCCCTTTATCGAGGGTCGTTTCCGCACCTTTAAGGACAAGGCACACAGAGCTATTGCCGGACTTTCCATGGGGTCCTACCAGACCCAGTGGACCGCCTTCAATAACCCTGACTATTTTGATTATATCGGGATCTTCAGCGGCACAGTGGGCAACGCCTTCCCCGAAGTGAGCACCGAACAGTTCACCACCGCGGAAAAGGCGGAGGAGTTCAACGCTCAGCATAAACTTCTGTTCTTCAGCAGAGGCATGCTGGAGGGCGGCGAGAAGCTTCCTGGTGAGCTGAAGGCCTTGACCGATAATGGAATCAAGGTGGAGTATTTCCTCTGTGATGGTATCCACGAGTGGCAGACTTGGAGAAAAAGCGTCCACGCTTTCTTGAAGCTGCTGTTCTAACTACAAAAAAGGGGTGAGAGTTCCGTGGACAAAGAACGGTTAGAGAAAATTCGTACTTGGGCGCATTTGGATCTGGTGGGAACCATTCTGCCTTGGTGGTGCAGCGAATACATCATGGATCGGAGCACTGGCGGTTATTATGGCGTGGTCACTTTGGATGGGGAGCGGAATTATTCCGAACCCCGGAACCTGACTCTTTTGGGGAGAATGCTCTTTGTATTTTCATCCTCTTACAGGCATCTCAAAGGCAGGATCTATTTGGATCGGGCCAACTACGCTTTCGAAGAGATGAAGAATCATTTTTACGACAAGGAGTTTGGCGGCGCTTTCGTACTTCTGGATGCTGACGGTACCATCCTCTCCGACACAAAACCCAACTACTGCGAGGCCTTTTTCATCATGGGGCTGGCGGAATACTATCACGCTACCGGAAACGAAGAGGCTTTGAAAATGTGTTTGGAAGCCTGCGAGCTGATGGAGACTCACGCAAAAATCGCTCCCGGAATTTACTACGCCACACTTCACAGGGACTGGTCACCCAAGCCTGGCTTTGATAACGGTCGGAAAAATTCCTCTTTTTCTCTTCCTGACGATGCCATCATGTATCCTCACCATTTATGCCAGGCGTATTTCCGGCTGTATCAGGCCACCCACGACGGCAAAATCGCAAAGGTTTTGAAAGAACTGGTGGAGATCATGATCCACCAGATGTACGACGAGGAGAATCACAGCTTCATAACTCTGGTCACAAAAGATATGAAGCGGTTTGGAAACTCCGTCAGCTATGGCCATGATTGCGAACTGAGCTACTTGCTCATCAATATTGTGGATGAGTTACAGCTGGAGGATATCAAAGAAAGAACCTATCAAGTGGTTTCCCAAGTGCTGGAAAATGTTGTGGAAAACGCTTTTGATCCCAACGGCTGCCTGTATAACGGCGCGAACCTGGATACAGGGGAGACTGGAAACGTCCACGTGTGGTGGGCTGTTTCCGAAGCCGTTTCCGCCATGTTGTGTGGCTATGACATCACGGGGGAGACCAAATTTCTGGACGCCTGCGAAAAGCAGATCGATTTCATCGAAAAATATTTCGTCAATAGAGAGACCGGCGATTGGTACAACAATATTCGGTCCGATGAGACCGGTGGTCATCTCTCTGACGGTCAACACGGGATGGATAAGTTAAATCCAGGCAAATGTCCCTTCCACAATGGACAAATGTGCTTGGAGGTTATGAGAAGAGTGGAAAAGATGCTGGAAAAAGCGTGATAAGGTTTTCCACGCAATGGATAGAAGGAGTTGAGAAAAGTTATGAAAATGTTAATCGGAGGGAAATTTGTTGATTCGTCTGACGGCGCCAAGATAGACGTTGTCAATCCCGCTACGGGGAAAGTAGTTGATACCGTGCCGGCAGGCACTTTGGAAGATTTGGACAAAGCTATTTCTCTGGCCGTTGAAGGGCAGAAAGAATGGAACGCTGTCCCGCTTCATGAAAGACTGCGCATCCTGGAAAAATACGCTTGTCTCATGGAGGAAAGCGTGGAAGAGATCTCTAAGGTCATGTGTGAGGAGGGTGGAAAGCCCATCGAGCAGTGCAGGACCGAAGTCTATGCCAATGCGGCTATTTTCAGAATTTACTGCGCTGCAGCCTATACCTTCTATGGTAAGACCCTTCCCTATAACGGGGAGCCTAGGTCTCAGGGCGATGTGGTGATGACTATCCACGAGCCGCTGGGTGTGTTTGCCAATATCGTGCCCTTTAACTATCCCTGTGAGCTGGCGGCCCATAAGCTGGCCCCCATGCTGGTAACTGGCAACTCAGTGGTTTTGATGCCCTCCTCCAAGACACCCCGCAGCGCTATCATGATCGTGGAGCGGCTCTATAAGGCAGGTGTACCCGCCAATGCAGTTTGTTGTGTTACCGGAAAAGGCAGCTTGATCGGTGCCGCTGCCGCTGGGGATCCCCGCGTGGCGGCTGTCAGCTTTACCGGCAGCACCGGTGTGGGCATCTCTCTGGCGGAGACCTGCGCCAAGACACTTCGTCCTGTCTCTCTGGAATTGGGTGGCAATGACCCTCTCATTATCTTTGACGACGCTGATTATGAAAAAGCGCTCAATGAAACCGTGGCAGGCAGAATCGGCAATGCGGGCCAGACCTGCTGCGCCAGCAAACGGTTCCTCGTGCAGAAGGGGATTTTTGATAAATTCGCGAAAGACTTGATGGCTCGGCTGTCTGCCGTCAAGGTGGGCGACCCTGCTGATCCCTCTGTGGAAATGGGTCCCTGTGTGCGTGAAGCGGATGCCAAGGAAGTGGAGAGACAGATCAAGCTCACCATTGAGCAGGGAGGAGAATTGCTGTTAGGCGGCAAGCGGGACGGCGCTTTTGTGGAACCCACTGTCATCAAGGTTCCCAAGGACGCGGACATCGCCAGAGACATGGAATGTTTCGGCCCTGTCTGGCCTCTGATCCCTTTCGATACCATGGACGACGCCATTGAGATCGCCAACAACACGATTTTCGGACTGTCCTCCGGCGTTATCACCTCGAACATGCAGGTGGCCATGAAAGTGGCGAACCGTATAGAAGCTGGTTCTTGCATCATCGGCGGAAGCGGCAATTACAGGCTGGCTCATCAGCCCTTCGGAGGCTATAAATACTCCGGAGTGGGCCGGGAAGGCGCGGTTTCTACCCTTGAGGAGATGACCCAGCAGAAGACCATTGCGTTCAAAGGCATACTCAATGACTGAGCGGTCTAAACTTGTCGATTTGCTCAAAAGGATGAATGGGTGAGTAATATGAGAACAAATTCCAAATTGCTAAAGCGTGTTTTCAAAAGTTGGCCGCTGTACACCATGCTGATTCCGGGCATGATCTACCTGATTATCAACAATTATTTGCCCATGTTCGGAATCCTGATTGCCTTTAAAAAAGTTGACTATTCACTTGGTATCCTCAATAGTCCCTGGACTGGGTTCTCCAATTTTACGTATCTGTTTGCTTCAAATGATGCGTTCATCATGTTCAGAAACACGATCCTATACAACGTGGCGTTTATCATTCTGGGAAACCTTCTGGGACTGATCGTTGCCATTGCGTTGGATACGGTTAAGAATCGCTATTTCAGAAACAGCGCTCAGGTAATTATTTTGATCCCCCATTTGCTTTCTACGATCATCATTACCTATATCGTTTACGCTTTTCTGAACGAGCAGAACGGTTTTATGAACAAATCTGTGTTGGCGCTGTTCCAGATTGATCCAGTCAGCTGGTACAACACGCCGGGACCTTGGCCGTTTATCTTGACTATCGTGTATCTGTGGATGTCAATCGGCTACACGTCGATTCTCTACTATTCCACGCTTATTGGTATTGATAAGACCTATTATGAGGCGGCAGTGGTGGATGGAGCTTCCCTGTGGCAGCAGATTTTCAGGATCACCATCCCCTGCATGAAGAAGACCATCATCATTCTTCTGATTCTGGCTGTGGGCAGAATCTGCTATTCGGACTTTGGTCTGTTCTATCAGGTACCCATGCACAGCGGACTGCTTTATCCCACCACACAGACGATCGATACCTTTGTGTACAGGGCATTGCTGGAGCAAAACAGTATCGGAAGATCTTCCGCAGCAGGATTGTTCCAGTCTGTTCTCGGCTTCGCACTGGTAGTGTCTACCAATCTGATTGTCAGAAAAGTAGACGCGGAAAGTTCTTTGTTTTAAGGAGGCCGGAAGATGATTACTAATAACAAGGTCTTTATCGCCATCCAATATGTCTTTTTGTTCGTCCTGGTCGTTATGGCTATTATCCCCTTCTGGTTGCTGATCTCCAGTTCCTTCACCACGGAACAGGAGATCCTGGAAAACGGATATTCCCTATTCCCGAAGGTGGTCACTCTGGATGCCTACCGTTACCTTTTCTCGGTCAGCGGAGGCGTTTTGAGAGCCTACATGATGAGCATCATCATTTCCGGAAGCGGCGTGCTTACCTGCCTGGTCCTTACCATTTTGTTTGCTTATCCTCTTTCCAAGCAGGATCTTCCCGGAAAGAACTTCTTCGCGTTTTTCCTGTTCTTTACCATGCTGTTTAACGGTGGTCTGGTGCCCACCTACATGGTCTACACCCAGCTTTTCAGCATCAAGGATACTCTGTTCGCCATGATTATCCCGGGACTGCTGATGAGCCCCTTCAATGTCATCATGGTGAGAACCTATATCACCTCCAACGTTGCCAACGAGATCATTGACGCGGCAAAGATCGACGGCGCTGGTGAATACCGTTCTCTGCTGTCTGTGGTTATTCCCCTGTGCAAGCCCATTATTGGTACCATCGCTCTGATGTCCTTCATCGCCTACTGGAACAACTGGACTAACGGCATTTATTACATCCAGAACCGAACTGATCTGTACGGAATCCAGAACTATCTGAAGAGTGTGTTGGACAGCGTTAATGTGCTGCAAAGTCAGATCTCCGGTCAGGTCGGAATCGATGTGAAGGACCTGCCCTCCATGGGCATTCGGATGGCTCTGGCCGTGATCGGTGTTCTGCCGGTTTTGATCATTTATCCCTTCTTCCAGAAATCCTTTATTAAGGGCATCACCATTGGTTCGGTGAAAGGCTGAAAAAAGGGGAGAGCTCTTAGACAGCTTGCCAAAAGAACTGAAAAAGCGAGGTGTATTGCGCTATGTTGCTGAATGCGAAAACCAAGTATGGAGAAGTGCAGGGAGTGCCTTCTCCTTCCGCGGGGGTGTCCATGTTCTGCGGTGTTCCCTACGCGAAGCCTCCGGTAGGGGATCTCCGCTGGAGAGCGCCTCAGGAACCAGAACCTTGGAGCGGTGTTCTGAAGTGTGATCATTTTAGGGCAGCTGCTATGCAGACCAAGGCCACCATGCCCTTTTACGTAAAAGAGTTTCCCATTGACTATTCCCGGATCACCATCAGTGAGGACTGTTTGTATCTGAATATTTGGACACCGGCCGACTCCCCGTCGGATAGGCTGCCGGTTATGGTCTATTTTCACGGAGGCGGGGATGTGACGGGATTTCCTCACGAGCCTGAGCACGATGGGGCCCGCCTTGCGGAAAAGCAGGTCATCTATGTCAATGTGACCTACCGGTTAAATGTTTTCGGTTTTCTGGCGCATCCCCAGCTTACAGAGGAAAGCGGTTACGGTGCCAGCGGAAATTACGGTTTGTTAGACCAGGTCGCTTCACTGAAATGGGTGCGGGACAACATCGAAGCTTTTGGCGGTGACCCGGATAAAGTGACCATTTTTGGCCAGTCCGCCGGTGCGGGCAATGTACATGCCCACTGTACCAGTCCCCTGTCCAAGGGATTGTTTAAGCGTGCCATCAGTATTTCAGGCAGCGGAGTTGTGTCCCTGATGCGGGCGAGCACACTGCGGAATGAGGAACGGAAGGGGCTTGCCTTCCAGGAGGCCTGCTCCTGCAGTTCCTTAAAGGAATTGCGGGATCTCCCGGAGGCAATGGTTCTGGCGTACATGGTGAAGAGCGGGATTAACTGCTCTTTCTGTATCGACAATTATTTCCTTTTTGAGGACCCGTCGGAGACCATCATCAAGGGCCGTCACCACAATGTGGATATCATGGCCGGAAGTTGTGCCAACGAAGGTGCGGCATTTGGGTATGGATACAGAGAAACGGTCGGAGGTTTTAAAAACGCTGTAAACAGCTTTTTCCCTGGTGTGGAAGAGACAGCCTGGAA
Source organism: Clostridium sp. CAG:1013 (assembly GCA_000432995.1). Classification (GTDB taxonomy): domain Bacteria; phylum Bacillota; class Clostridia; order Oscillospirales; family Acutalibacteraceae; genus Acutalibacter. The sequence goes on along the minus strand of HF972627.1, from coordinate 23,265 downwards.
GCTCTATAACATCCATTCCGATGAGGAGGCTGCCAAGACCGGCTTTGACGTGATGGCTGACGGTGCTGTTTTTGGCACAAATTACTGGGCAAAGGTCCACAACAAGACAGGAAGAAAGCCTCTTTATGTCTACTATTTCTGCCATAAGCTGCCGGACGAGGAGGGGCATCCTTCGAAGGAAGGTTCCTTCCATTCTGGAGATCTCTGGTATGTTCACGGGACTCTGGACCGGAGCTGGCGGGCTTTTGGGGAGGCGGATCGCCGTCTTTCCGATCTGGAAATGAGCTATTTTACCAATTTTGCCAAATGTGCGGATCCCAACGGACAAGGCCTGCCAGAATGGACGCCGTATACTTCGGAAAGTCCCTGCTCCATGCTCCTGTGTGACGACCCGCGCATGGACTCCATGGAAAAGAACGTGGGAGCGATGACCGCTCTTCACGTGGACTAATTATATGGGTCAATTAAAATCTGTTTACCTGGAGTGAACTGAATATGGAGAAAAAATTCAGAATTGCCATTGTTGGCTGCGGCGGTATGGGAAGCGGTCACGCTGTGGCGCTGCAAAGCGGGACAGGTGAGACTGTATATAAAGGAGACGTTGCTAGTGCTAAAATGCCTGACAGCGCTATGACCACCTATCTGGGTGATATGGTCGAGCTGGCGGGCATCACCGATATCGACCCCGCCCGGGTGGAATGGGCAGTTTCTCAGGGGATTTCCGTTTATGGGGATTACCAGGAGATACTGGCTGACAAAACCGTAGACGCTGTTTTGATCGCCACGCCCAATCATCTGCATAAGCCCATGGCCATTGCCGCGCTGCGGGCTGGTAAGCATGTGCTGTGCGAAAAGCCTGTGATGCTGAGTAGTGCTGATCTTCTGGATGTGATGGAAGAGGCCCACAAGGCCGGCAAAGTTTTTTATCCCAGACAGAACAGAGAATGGGATGAGGATTTCCTCATTATTAGGAAGATCTATGAAGAGGAACTTTTGGGCAAGACTTTTGAAATCCGGTGCAGGATCATGGGTGCTCGAGGCATCCCTGGAGACTGGAGAGGCAAGAAAGAGTTCGGTGGAGGCATGATGTACGACTGGGGCGTGCACATCATTGACCGAATAGTGAAAATGGTTGGCAAACCTCCGAAGAGTGTGTTTTGCGACCTGAAATACATCACAAACGAGGAATGCGACGACAACGTGTTTGTTCACATGACCTTTGAGGACGGCCTAACGGTTCGTTTGGAAGTGGATACCTGTCACTTTGTCAGTCTGCCCTTGTGGAATCTGTTTGCGGATCACGGTTCTGCGGAGATCCAAAACTGGAATTGTGACGGCAGGATGATGCGATTGTCCAGCTGGCAGGATAAGGATGCGCTGCCCATCGTGGCGGGTTCTGGACTGACCAAGACCATGGCCCCCAGAACCAAGGATACACTGACTGAGCTTCCCTTGCCCAGATTCGATTTTGATCGCAATGCCCTGTACAAGAATTTTGTAGAAACCTGTCAGGGCAAAGCGGAGCAGATCGTCACCAATGAGCATGCCTTGCGTGTTCTCAAGGTGATCGAAGCCTGCTTTGAATCGGCAAAAAGGCAGGAAGTTGTAACGTACAAAGAGTGATGGGGTTAGAAAGCAGGAGCTGAGTCGCGCCTGCTTTCTGCATTTGAATACTGTTTGGGGATGTGTGAAAGATGGATAAACGGCTAGAATTGATTTCCGCAGTTGGGATTGTTCCCACTATCGAGATCGACGACGAGAAAAAGGCGGTGCCTTTGGCCAAGGCTCTGGTGGCGGGAGGACTGCCTATTGCGGAAGTCACTTTCCGAACAGATGCCGCCGAGGAATCAATCCACAGGATCTCTCAGGAATGCCCAGAAGTTTTGGTAGGTGCGGGGACAGTGCTCACCTGCAAGCAGGTGGATATGGCGCTGGAGGCTGGCAGTAAATTTATTGTCACTCCAGGATTTCATCCAGAGGTTATCCGATATGCCCTTTCCAAGGGTGCACTAGTCATTCCTGGTACTTCCACGCCGGGGGAGATGGAGCAGGCCATGGGTTTGGGTCTGAACGTGGTGAAGTTTTTCCCTGCCGAGCAGAACGGAGGCGCAGCTAAGCTGAAAGCCCTTACCGGACCCTATAAAACTCTAAAATGGTTGCCCACCGGTGGAATTGACACAGCAAAAATAAACGAGTACTTGTCCTGCGACCAGGTTCTTGCCTGTGGAGGTTCCTGGATGGCAAAACAAGAGTTGATAAAAAATGAGGATTGGGATGGGATCACAGCTCTCTGCAAAGAGACGGTGCGAACCATGCTGGGGTTTAAAGTTGTCCATGTGGGAATCAACTGCAAGGATGCCGCTGAAGCCGAACAAGTGGCCCGTCTGTTCTGTTTCTTGTTTGACGTACCGTACCTACCTAATGAAACTGCCATTTTTGCGGGTTCCTTGGTGGAGTGTATAAAAGGTCCCTACTTAGGGGCCCATGGACATATTGCCATCGGGACACACAATGTGGATCGGGCTGTCTACCAGCTGAAAAAACGTGGTGTGATTTTTGATGAGTCCTCTCGAAAAGTGGATACCCAGGGCCATACAACGCTTATTTATTTTAAAGAAGAGATTGGTGGATTTGCTCTGCATCTTGTGAAGAGCAAACCATGATGCAGGTGTTACATTCTTACGAAAGCTGAGGGATAATCAACATGAGTCTTCAAATGCATGACAGGCTCTTGTGGCCTGGCGGAAAGAGAAAAGCCTTTACCATAAGCTATGATGATGGTGTCACCCAGGATATTCGGTTGATTGAATTACTCAATAAGTATCAGATCAAGGGGACATTTAACTTGAATTCTGGACTGCTGGGACAGTCTGGAATGATCAACATAGGGCAAAGGCCTGCCACCCACAATAAAGTCTCCCCGAAGGAAGTCAAACAGATCTATGCCGGCCAAGAGATCGCTTCTCACGGACTGTACCACACCACGATCTGCAATACCGATCCAGCCCGATGCCTCAACGAGATTTTGACCTGCCGGAAAGAACTGGAAAGGCTGGTGGAACATCCTATTACCGGTTTTGCCTACGCCTTTGGTGCCTACGATGACACGGTTTTGGAGGCGCTCAAGAGCTGTGGCATCACCTATGCTCGGACCATAAAGGCGACCCACACCTTTGATATTCCAGAAAATTTTCTGATTTGGGACCCCACATGTCATCATGACGACGAGGCTCTCCCTGAGTTGACCGAAAAGTTTTTGAAGGACACGTCGTTGTTTCCCATGTTGAAGTTGTTTTATGTTTGGGGCCATAGCTACGAGTTTGACCAAAACGATAATTGGGAGCATATGGAGAGTTTCCTGGAAAAAATGTCCGGCCACCAAGATATCTGGTATGCTACCAATGGTGAAATAGAAAGCTATGTCTCTGCTTATCGGCAGCTGCTTTTCTCGGTGGATGGGCGCTTTGTGTATAACCCCACCTGCAAGACAATCTGGGTGGGGGCTATCGGTTCAGACTCTGTTACGGAGATCAAGCCTGGGTGTGTGACTACACTGCCCGATCCTACGGTTCTGTAAATCATAAGAAAAAGCGGAAGAGCCTGGTGGTTGTCTTCCGCTTTCTTTTACAGTTGCCGTTGACTTTCATGGTACAAAATAGAATCCCACCAGGGGACAACAAATAAGGGCCGAAAGTTCCGCTAACAGCGGCTTTCGGCCCAATTCAGTTTGTACCAGAAAAGAGTTTAACCGATCGTCTGCCAGTGTTTATCTACCTGGTTGAGGACTTCACAGCCATCGGCAGTGACAAGAACTAGGTCCTCCACTCGGACCCCTACTTCGCCCGGGAGGTAAATACCCGGCTCAATGGAAAAGACCATACCTTCCTGGGCGAGGGCTGTGTTGGCGCTGCTTACATCGCCCTGCTCGTGCTCGGTACGGCCAATGAAATGGCCCAGCCGGTGAGTGAAGTATTCGCCATAGCCTGCCTGGGAGATCAAGTCACGGGCGGCCTTATCCAGCTGGCACAGGGGCACCCCGGGACGCACCAAGGCTTCCGCCGCTTCGTTGGCCCGGCGCACCAGATCGTGGATAGCAGCATGTTTGTCAGAGACATTTTTGCAGAAATAGGTCCGGGTCATATCGGAGCAATATCCTTCTTTGCGGCCGCCGATGTCCAGTACGATGCAGTCGCCGGCATGCAGGACGGTGTCATCCGGCATGTGGTGGGGGTCGGCGGCGTTGGCGCCGAAAGACACGATGGGGGAGAAGGACGGTCCCTCACAGCCAAGATCTTTATATTGCTCCACCAGATAATCAGCCACTTGCCGCTCCGTCATGCCCTCACGGATATAGGCTGTGGCCCGGGTCATGACTTCGTCGTTCAGGCGGGAATTCATCCGCATCAGTTCCTGTTCAGCCGTGTCCTTACAAGCCCGGACGCTGTCAACGCAGTCACTTGCCAGTTTGAAGGGCGTGCCAGGCAGCCGCTCCATCAGGGGAAGCAGAAAGCGGGCGGTCCACTCCTTATCGATGCCCAAAGGCTCACCAGCCTGGACGTGCTGAGCGATCATGCCGATGGAATCGTCGGTATCGGTAAACCAGACCTTGGCGATGGGGGTCTGGGGCACCGTGAAGAGTTTGTTCAAAAAGAAAACGTGCTGACCGTCAGTGCGCAGGTACAGCGCGAACAGCCGTTCAAAGGGCTCTACATACACCCCGGTCAAATAGTCGATGCTCTGGGGATCACAGACAATCATCTGAGTAAGTCCCCGGGTTTTCATGGCCTGAAGTACCCGGTCAATGCGTTCCATTTCCATTGAAGATTCCTCCCGATAGGCATTTCTGTTTTAGATTTTAACACGATGCCGATGCATTTTGCAAGCGGTCCCTGTTGGATGGTAGAGTATGAAAAGCAGTATCAGGCCTGTGTGCGCTTGTCGGTTGAAAATTCAGGAATACAGAGTCTCTTGTGTCAGACTTTGTTTTATAGACATTCCAGGGGTGATTTGATAAGATAGAAGAAATCGGTAGAAAAACCGTGTAGTTGGAAAAGCGAAAGATTCTCCCTTTTCCTTTATACGGATTTAACAGTGGATGATTTATGCTAAGCGGTGGAAATGAGGTGGAGAAATGAGAATTTTGATTGTGGAAGATGAGGAACAGTTGCGGGATTCTTTGGCGGAAGGACTGCGCTTGAAGGGATATGCTATTGATGTGGCAGCGGACGGGGAAAGTGCGGATGAAAAAGCCTTTTGTGAAAGCTACGATCTCATCATTCTGGATTTGAATCTGCCCAAGCTGGATGGGTTTTCTGTGTTGGAAAATTTTCGAAAAGAAAACTTGGATGTTCCGGTGCTTATTTTATCTGCCCGAGACGGGATTGAAGACAAGGTGAAGGGACTTGATCTGGGAGCCAACGACTACCTGACGAAACCTTTTCATTTTGCGGAATTGGAAGCGCGGGTGCGCTCATTGCTTCGCAGAAAAATGGTGATCGAAAACACTGTTTTATCCAGTGGACCCCTTTGTTTTGATACCGCCTCTAGAACTGTCACCGCTGCGGGGCAACCGGTGTCCCTGACCACAAAAGAAAATGCCTTGTTGGAATATTTGCTGCTGCATAAAGGACGAGTAATCAAGTTAGAGGAATTGATCGAACACGTATGGGACAGCAACGCTGATACCTTTTCCAATTCAGTTCGTGTTCATATGTCCTCCCTTCGACGAAAGTTGAAAGCACAGTTGGGGTATGATCCTATCTGCAACATCATCGGTGAAGGTTATGTGATTCGTGAGGGAGGAAAAGTATGAGAACCAGTATCCCGTTAAAGCTAAAATTAACCGCTATTTCAATATGTATTTTAACGGTCATGTGTGTAGCGTTCGCCATATCTACCATTTTCTCAACCAATGAACTAGTTTATGCTGCCGTTACTACGCCGGCCATTTCCGTTGATGAGGAGATGCCAGCAGTTGAGTTAGAACCTTCTGTTGAGGTGAAGGAAGCCCTCTGGCAATTTCGGGGAACAACAGTGGTGGTCATGCTGTGCCTTATTGCATTCGGTTCTGCTTTGACGTATTTGTTTGCTTCCAGAACGCTGAAACCGCTGGAGGAGCTTACAGAAAGAGTGAATCAAATTGATATCCACAACCTAGATGAAGGTGTGCCGATTCCGCGGACGAAAGATGAGGTTGCACAATTAGCCCAGGCATTTCACGGTATGACGGAGAAACTCAGTCTGTCCTATCAGGCGCAGAAAAACTTTTCAGCCAATGCCGCCCATGAACTGCGCACGCCCCTGGCGGCTATCCAAACGCAGTTGGATGTTTTCCATATGAAGCCAGATCGCAATGCGGAGGAGTATACAGCTTTGCTGCAAAATCTTGGGGAAAGTACAGAGCGACTTTCGAATCTGGTGAAAGATTTGCTTGCGTTTACCAACGAACAGGATATTAAAAAAGAACCGGTAGAGTTGAGAGCTTTGCTGGAAGAAACGGTTTTAGAGCTGGAGGAACGGGCCGCAGCCAGACAAATCGAAATTACAATTACTGGTGAAGGAACCGTTTTAGGGGACGACAGTCTGTTGCAACGGGCGTTTTATAATTTGATTTCCAATGGGATCCGCTACAATATCGATGGTGGTTCCATTGTCATTGAGATCGCGGAGGATAAGGTGACCGTGGCAGATACTGGGGTTGGAATTCCCGATGAGGCCAAGCCCCATATTTTTGACACATTTTTCTGTGTGGACAAGTCCCGCAGCCGAGAACTAGGAGGCAGTGGCCTGGGACTGGCCATTGTAAAAAGTATCGTTGAAAAACATGGAGGGTATGTCCTTGTAGAGGATAATCATCCCCGAGGCACCGTGTTTGTGGTAGGGTTTGACAGTGATAGCTTGTAATAGAAATAAGATTGCGTAATATGTATTCCACGTAAAAGGACGCCGGGAGGAATTCTTCCGGTGTCCTTTTTATCTTTATATGGACTTTATACCGTCTTCATTATAATTTGCCTGTAACAAAAACGCGATGAAGAGAGGAATACGCCTAATATGAAAAAAATAATTGCTTTGTTTTTACTTCTCATGATGGTTCTTAATTTGGCCGCCTGTGGGAATTCTGCCACAGACGAAGGGGCTTCCGTCAACGGCGGTACGACACAACAGGAATCCTCCACGTCAGAGCAGAGCCAGTTTGAGTCTACCCCTTTAGGAGACTTCTCCGCCCAGGATTTTGAAGGGAATACCGTTACCAAAGAGATTTTCGCGGACTACGATTTGACCATGGTCAATCTCTGGACCACCACTTGCAGCTACTGTATTGAGGAAATGCCCTTGTTAAATGAACTACGGCAAGAGTTTCAGGAAGACAGTGTCAGCTTCAATATCATCAGTGTCTGCATGGATGTTGGAAATACCGATGAGGTCAATGAGGAAAATTTGAAAAAAGCAAAGGAAATCATAAAAACCGCAGGGGTGGAGTATCCCACCCTGATCCCGGACAGTGTTCTTCTGGAAGGCCGCCTGAACGGTGTGCAGGCTTTCCCGGAAAGTTTTTTTGTGGACAGCGAAGGAAATGTTGTCAGTGAACCCTATGTGGGAGCAATGCCTAAGAATCATTGGCGGGTCACAATGAACAACGAGATTGAAAAAAACGCACAGGAAGGAAACGAGTAATAAGCTATGTTTGAATTAAAAAACATCACAAAAATTTTTGGAGGAGAAGCGGCACTGCGGGATGTGTCACTCTCTATTGTAGGCGGAATGAACTACATCATCGGTGCATCCGGTAGCGGGAAAACCACCCTGTTACGGATCCTCGCTGGTGTGGACACACAGTATGAAGGCGAGGCCATTTATAAAGGAAGAGAACTCCGCACACTGACGGATGGAGAACGGGCACAGCTCTATGCGTCGGAGTTGGGTTTTATTCCCCAAGGTTTTCATTTGATCGATGAACTGACTGTTCGGGAGAATATTCTGGTTCCTTCTTATCTGAATTGTGCGGATAGGGAAAAGCGTCTGAACATGCTTTTGAAAAAGCTGAGAATTGAAAAACTGGCGGACCAGAAAGTACGCACCTTGTCGGGTGGTCAAAAGCAGCGGGTGGCTATTGCCAGAGAGTTGATGAAAGACCCCCAAGTGTTAATCGCTGATGAACCCACTGCCGCATTGGATGCTAAAACTGCCCATGACATAGGAGCGTTGCTGTCCGCGATTGCCAAAGAACGGACCGTGATTGTTGTGACCCACGACACCTCTTTGATTCAGGGCAGATGTTCCGTCTTTGAGCTGGACAAAGGCGTGCTGACCAAAATCAACACAGTGGACTGTGCGGTAAAAGTACATAGTGTTTCTCAAGAAAAACCTCGCCTGTCCCTGGGATCTGCCTTGCGTATGGCAGAAGTGTCCGGCAAACGCCAGGCAGGGAAACTGCTTTCGATTGTCCTTGCAATGGTGATCGCCACATCCTGTCTTGGAGTGAATTTCAGCGGTATGCTCAGTGGAAGCAGTAATGAGGCGTTTCAGAAGCTGATTGAGAAACAGGGAAACTCTGTGTTAAATTTAACGATTGTTTCTTCCTTTATGAGCGGTGGAAATGTGGGACAGGAAACTCCAGATATTCCACAAAGTGTCGAGCAGGACATCAGCGGTTTGCTTGAGGAATACCAGAACGATAGTCGTGTGGAGGCCATCATTATGGATGCGCCCATGAATGACATGGTTGTTACCGCAGATGGTGAGGACTTTATCATCGAAGCCAGTGGTCAAGCTCCGGTATTCAACAAGTTGGTGGCTGGGAAAATGGCAGATAACAGCAAGCATGAGATTGTGCTGCCACAGGCTCTGGTTAAAAAGATGGGCTATACCAATGAAAGCATTCTGGGAAAGGAATTGTCCTTTATCGGCTCTGTGTACAACTGGGATAGCGGCGAGCCTGTAGCCATGCCCATCTCCTTTAACGCCACCGTTTCCGGCGTGGCAGATACCTCCTATGGTATTGAAATTGAGGGCAAGGTCATGAAGTTTGAGCATGAGGATTCCCTGCTACCATCTATGGCGATTATGAAGGACGTTTATACACAAGCAGAAATTAAAGACCCCAGCTATAACTTTATGATCCGACCCGATTCCCCGGAGCATTGTCTTGAGATTTACGATGAACTGATGGAAAGGGGGATTGTGCCTTTAGGTCAAGTTGAGCTGATTCGAGATGTTATTGGGCTCAAGGGCACTGCTTTGGCACAGACCGGCATTTCTTACGCGTTGATTGCCGTGCTTTCCCTGCTGGCGGCACTTTCTGTCTGTTTAGTTTGCAGTCTTATGCGCAAGAAGGAGTATGCAGTGTACCGTTTCTCTGGCTATACCAAATCCGCTATTGCCCTGCTGACAATGGTTGAATACGCAGGAATGTTTCTGCTCACTGGAGTTTTAAGTGTGGTGGCAGCTTTGCTGCTGGGTATCCCCGTGTGGTTGGGGATTGTGTTGAGTTTGGGTGTATCTGTTGTCTGTTTCGCGGAGACTTGCCTTATTTCCATTGTTGTTAATCCCATGGCAGCATTGAAAACAGGAGGTCGTGGATGATTGAACTGAACAACGTCTCTAAGAAATATGGCAGTCAAATTGTGTTGGATGGGTTTTCTCACACCTTTGGTGACCGAGGAATTACCTGCCTGTTAGGTGCTTCCGGATCAGGAAAAAGCACGCTGCTCAACCTTCTTGCGGGATTTGATGGGGAGTACAGCGGAGAAATCCTGGTTAATGGGCAGGAGCTGGCCAAACTGTCAGAGGAAGATCTTGGTGAGTATCGCAAGCGCGCGATTGGCTTTGTGTTTCAGGAATATCACCTGCTTACAGGCTATACGGTACTTGAAAACATTCTCCTTGCTGCTGAACTTGTCTGCCAGGACAAGGTTCAAAACAAGGCATGGGCTCTATCTATGCTGAAACGTCTTGGTATAGAGGAAAAAGCCGAAGAAAAGATAGAAAATCTATCAGGAGGCCAGAAACAGCGTGTTGCTATCGCCCGGGCGTTGGCTGGAGATCCTCAGATGATTCTAGCGGATGAGCCGACCGGAGCCCTTGATCGCAAAACCGCAGATGAGATCATGAGCATCCTCAAGGAGATCGCTCAGGAGAGGCCTGTTCTTGTGATTACTCACGATCATAAAATTTGCGATTATGCAGATGAGATCATTTCCATTGAGGATGGAAAATGCAAGACGTGGAAAGGGCGGCAAAAGAAAGTTGTCACAAACCATATGGGGAAGGACAACGTACTGACAGTTCCGGTTTCCATGTGTCAACGTGCCTGGCGCAACTTTCGTGTGCAGTTTAAGAGATTCTGTGGTATTTCTCTTGCGGTGACGGTTGCTGTATGTGCGGTGCTGTTATCCTTTTCTTCCCAAAATATCATTGAGCAAAAAATCCACACCTTTGAGGAAAAGAATACGGTTTTTTCCTGGGGACAAGTCATGCTCAGGGACGAAACTACATCGGAAAAGTTGTTTTCCATGCTTGATCAATCCCCCTGCATTCGACAGTACTATCTTCAGTATCCTGTCCCAGAGTGCAAGATTGAATTTGACGGCAAAGACCTTTCTATTCCACCCAAGCAATTTGGAAGCATTTCCGCTGAATCTGTGAATGTAGGTGTTATGCCCAGAAATGGAGAGATCGCCATCACACCGTCCCTTGCTAAACAATTTGCGGGAGATATCCGTGCCCTGATTGGCAAAGAGGTAACCTTCACCTGCGGAGGTTTTTCAAAGAAACTACGAATCAGCGGCATTTACAACGGTAGCTTTGACGATTACTATCTGGACGCGGAAACGGAACAGGCTCTCTATGCTGCCATGCAAGGCGAGAGCCCTCCTGTATCTGTGGCATATCAAGTCAAAGAATTTGACCAAGTTTTAGAAGTTGAGACACAGTTGAAGGCACAAGGCATCACCCCAGTTACAGCCTCAAAACAGGTGGAGAGCCTAAAAGAAACCTTTTTACAGTTACAGACTCTCTTTGTTGTTGTGTCCGTATTCATCGTAACCGTTGCGCTTGCCATCTGCGGTATGCTGCTTGTGAAACTGACTGGTATGCGTGCCGGTGAGATGGGACTTCTCATGGCGCTTGGGTATCAGCGCAGGCAGATTCAGAGGATGCTTCTGTGGGAAAGTTTGATGCTGTCGGCTCTTTCTGTTTTGACCACTGCATTGGTTTTGCTTCTGTTTGTGGTTCTGTCAGGAATTTTGCCAGTTCATATTGCTCCCCTTCAGTTAGTAGGGAGCATTTGCGGAACTGTTCTTCTGGTGTGGTTCACTATTTCTATATCTAACGTGAAGCTGTTGAAAACGGACCCTGTGAAAGCGTTGAGCCAATGAGTATTCGCAAGGAGGAAACCGTTATGGGTCGAAGAGATGTTTTGCGTTTCAACTGGATCACTATTTTGCTATTAACTCTTGGTGTGGCATTTCTAGCTCTTGGAATCTGGCGAGAGGAGTATGTTGTTGTCATGGGAAAGGCCATCAATATTTGCCTGGAGTGTATTGGAATTGGATAATCGAGTGAAAAAGTCCCAACGATTCCGCCGCTTTTTTCAAATCTTATGGGCGGTGGTCACAAATAGTTATCTCATTGGATTTGTCCGGGGAAAAATCTATCAGGGAAAGCTGAAAAATATCTGTGTGCCAGGTATGAACTGTTACTCCTGTCCCGGAGCAGTAGCTGCCTGTCCTATTGGAGCTTTGCAAGCTACCATTGGCAGTTATGAGTATAAGTTTGCGTTTTATGTTGCGGGATTTATGATTCTGGTGGGGACGGTTATGGGACGCTTTGTGTGTGGATGGCTGTGTCCTTTTGGGTTGATTCAGGACTTGCTGAATGAAATCCCGCTCCCTGGAAAATGGAAGATTCGCACATTCAAGGGGGATCGTTATCTTCGCTGGCTGAAGTACGGAATTCTTCTGGTGTTTGTCATTCTTTTACCCCTCTATATTACCGATATGATTGGTCAGGGTTACCCTTGGTTCTGCAAGCTGATTTGTCCTGTCGGGACCCTGGAGGGCGGAATTCCGCTGGTGTTATTGAATGAAGCGATGCGAGCCACGGTAGGGTGGTTATATGCTTGGAAAAATGTCATTTTGATTGTGACGATTTTGGTGTCGATTCTGGTTTACCGCCCATTTTGTAAGTATATCTGTCCTTTGGGGGCAATCTATTCCTTGTTTAACCCTATTTCTGTTTTACGTTACCGTGTGGATTCTGAGAAATGTGTCAAATGCGGCGCTTGTTCGGAAGTCTGCAAAATGGGGTGTGATCCGGTGAAGAATGCCAATAGTTTAGAATGTATCCGGTGTGGGAAATGCAAAAACGCTTGCCCAACTAATGCGATTGAGTATTATGTGTTTTCAAAACCTCTGAACAAAAAGCAGTAGGTTAGCGGAAATCTAGGCCCTCTAAAGAAAAAAACTAGTTTCATGTTCGGGTTTGTAGAAAGTTGTTTTCTTCTATCTTAAAAGAAAAGCAGGAGACCTTTAAAAGATTTCCTGCTTGGTGACGCTGCTGGTGAACGCATGATATTCAGTTATAAAGTTTTAGGGTAGGCTGGATCGAAAATACACAACCCCAGAAATTTTGAGTTGCTTAATACTTTGATAGACGGCGAAAGGTTTATCTATAACCCTATTAGAAATCCAATAGAATGGGTACCTGCTGTTCTTCAGAAAACCTTATTGCCTTCCAAAAGATCGAGAAAGCAAACTTGGCCAGAGACTGGGTATCATACTCAATGTGCTTCGGATGTCTCCATTTGCTAAGCTTACCATCCGGAACCATAGCACGATCTGCTGGGTAACCCTCTGTTTCGGCCCATCGAAAAATGGTAGTCTCGTCGGCCTGCCAAACCAGCTGGTTCAGTTTGTCCAGCTCCTTCCGTAGTCCACCCACAGTACCAATTGCCTCCACGTTCCCAGTAGGCAAGGGGCCCTGAAAGAAAAAGGCATCCGGCAGGGGAAGCCACAAGGAAACACCCCGAAGCAAAGACTATGTCTGAGTCTTATCTTTTGCCAGCCGGGAGATAAGACGATGTTTCATGAAATTCCAATCTTTCTCCACGGTGAGTGGCACCGGCTTACCGTAGGTGTGGCAGGCAGCTACTAGCAGCATTGCGCCGACGGCGTCCCAATCGGGCTTGTTGGTATAGTAGGATTTCTCATTGTTCTCCAACCAGGAGGTGCATTGTACCTGTCCCGACCGGGAAATGGCACCCAAAATCTGATCCTGCCAGTTTTCGACGGCTTCTTGGACTTCAGCGGGGCTTACTTCCTCCTCGTTAGCTATCGGATTGCCGTCCGGCGTTATTTTTTGGAAAGTGTAGTCGTTTTTCTCTGCCCACTCCTGAACAGCGCTTTTCCAATTATGAGAGTAATAGCGGGTCAATGTGCCAGCGTAGATGTCAAGTCCCATGGTAATACCTCCCTATCTCATTTGGGTTGTGAGGCTATTTTACCATGATAGGGTTCCCATGGGAATAGAAAGTGGGATTAAAATTTTGATGAATAAACTTATTGGTTGAAATCTGAGTGCAGTTCTACCTTAGAAAACTAATGTTGCACATATCGTGAAAGTTGCTCAAAGCATCAGTGGGATTTCATATACTCTGGAGATTGTCCCAATTTTCGGCCAAACCAAAATGGGTCAAATCTGGGTCAACTCCCGAAAGAAAGCAAAAACCACCCCAGAGCTGCGAGGCTCGGAGGTGGTTCTTTCCTGTCAATTTTCCAGGAAAAACAGTGCTATTTACATAACAGATACCGCCAAATCAAGGGAGCGTAATAGTAGTATCCCACAAAAAGGCAAGAGAAAACCCCAGGTAATAAAACCTGGGGTCTTTGGTTGCGGGGGCAGGATTTGAACCTACGACCTTCGGGTTATGAGCGGTGGTTAGCCATAACAAACAGACCCATTAAGCCGTTTTTGGGGGTGTTTGCTGGGAGTTTTGGCAAGACATAACCCACATAGGGGTACCAATTCCACTGGCAGATACCCCGTTCTGGGTCAGAAAGTGGGTCAACTCCCGCAGCGCAAAATTTGCGCCGGTATAAACAAAGAAAAGGGAAAAGTGAATCCCTGCGTTGTCAACGACAGTGCGGGGATTATTTTTCTTCTTCTGCCACGTATTCCACAATGTCTGGAACAGTACATTGTAAAATTTTACAGAGGGCATCCAATGTGTTCGTGGAAACGGACTCTCCGGCTTTGAGTCGGCGGATAGTGGAACTGCTGATACCACCCTTGACCTGCAGCGTGTACGTACTGGCGCCCTGGCGCTTCATAGTTTGCCACAGCGGTTCGTACGAAATCATACAGTTCCCCTCCTTCCACTTGCTTTATCTCTATTATTGCCTATAATAGGGATAAAGTGTGATAGGCAATATTGCCTATATGGTGGAGGGAGATATATGGGAGATAAGATCTGTTTTTTCATCGGCCACCGGGAGGCTCCAGAAAGCATCTACCCGGAACTTGCGCAAACTGTGGAGCAACTCATAGAACAAGGGGTGACAGATTTCTATGTGGGTCACTACGGAAACTTTGATCGTCTAGCAGCCCGGGCGGTGATCGCAGCAAAACAGCGGCACCCAGAAGTACGATTGACCATGCTCTTGCCATACCACCCAGCAGAGAGAAATGTGATTCTACCCTCTGGTTTTGATGGCAGTCTCTACCCGCCGAGCATGGAGAATGTTCCTCGAAGGTTTGCGATTGTCCACGCCAACCGCTGGATGGTGGAGCACTGCACACATTTAGTGGCTTATGTCACTCATCCTGCCAGCAATGCGGGGAAGGTGGTGGAGTGGGGGAGAATTAAAGGAAAGAAAGTAGCTGAATTGTTTTGAAATTCCAAATATTGATATCGGTTAGTGGTGCGTTAATGAGTTGAGAATTTGAAAAAACACAATATGTTGTGTTTTTGGATGGAAAGGCTTATAGACTTTCTCGTGAGGATTTGCTAAAATAAAAACAATAGAAAAATCTTGAAAGTCACAGCATGGAGTCCTTTTCACGCAAGCTGCTTTATGGCGACATTGGATCGGAATGGCGCCATTATTTACGAAGTGATTGCTAAAAAGGAGACTCGTTTGTCTGATCTGGAATTCTACAAAAAGTCCCCTCGTTTATGAGGTTGTGACGAGGGAGAGGAGAGTGTGTAAATGAATATAACAGTTGAGCTACATAAGATGATACAAGAACTAAGGAAGATACCTTTAATTGGGGTCTGTATGTTTGTTATTATTGTTTTTTCCGCCTTCATTTTTTTGCCTGATACTGTAATTCAAAAGTTGGGACTTGCGGGAGTTAAATCTAAGATTATTCCTTGGATAAGCATTGTTTATTTATTGGTTATTGGGCTTTTTTTGGTCTTGGTTAGTTATCGTCTGGTAAAATATTGTTTAGATAAAATACATACTGAAAATAGTCGCAAGACAAAATTGAACTTGTTAAGTAAAGATGCCAAGAAAGTATTGCGGACGATATATGAGAGCGACACACATTCGATTTCTTTGGCACTTACAAGTTCCATATCAGCTGAGCTAGCAGATGCACAGGTTGTAAATAAAGCTCCGGTATCCTCTTCTATTATTTTTGAGCACTACCTACAACCATGGGTTGTTCAATATCTAGACAAGCATTCAGACTATGCGGAGAATTTGCCGTTGGGAGGGAAAAATGTTTTAGATCGGTTAAATAATGATGAATGGTATTAAAGAACAGAATAGCTTAGGAAAGAAAAATATGGACGGCTGTTACCATTATAGAAGTTATCAACTAGAGATACAGAAATAGAGGACTGGGAATTGATTTGGTAGATTTAGAGAGATTTACAAATATAAAATTATTACAAAGGAGGATGGGGAGGTGACCGATATTCAGGTGCCAAGAGCAGGGACAATTTCTAAAGATGGAAAGAATTTAGCGTTTTATCTTGATGATTACAGATTGACTATTATTGATCCATATCCAAGTGATGTCTTATTTGATGAGCAGTATATATATGGAAAGATGCATGATAATAGAACAATTGCATTCTACAAGGGGGATAGAAGCCTAATTGTAAGTGGGACCAAACGAATTGCCTCAAACTACTATGTTGTGGCTAAAAGCTCCGATTCTTGCGTTCAGTGGGATAAGTTTGATTATTTAGAATTTAAAGGCGGAACATTAAATGGTTTATATTATTGTTCTGCATTAAAAACAAAATATGAAAAAGGTAGTAGAACAATTTCATATCAGAACGATATGTTCAAGTGCTATTTCCGGATTGGCGATTGTGACTGTTCATTGGAGGTATCCTCTGTTGTTTCAGAGAAGATAGGATTATTTGCTAATAGAATTGAAAACGATGAGATTAGACTCGTTATTAAGTTTAGTACTCCTCAGCCATTTACACAAGCACCACAGTATATATACAAATTGAAAGAAATGCTCTCATTTATGACTTTTCGCAGTGAAGTGTCCTTTTCTCAAATCTGTTTAGGTTGTGTAGATGATCCGTTTCAGGATAAAGATATATTTTTAAACGA
This sequence comes from Clostridium sp. CAG:1013, assembly GCA_000432995.1. Taxonomy (GTDB): domain Bacteria; phylum Bacillota; class Clostridia; order Oscillospirales; family Acutalibacteraceae; genus Acutalibacter. The sequence goes on along the minus strand of HF972627.1, from coordinate 6,685 downwards.
TAACACGGCGGTCACATCGAAAAATTTCTTTTCAAACATCGGATTTTTTGACCTCAGAGAATCGGCTGGAGAATTGGCCAATATTATTTTTAATAACGAAAAAGATAAACCTTCTTATGAAATTGGATTTATCCCAAGGACGGATAAAGAAACTGGCAGGATCGATAATAGTGTAATTAGATTAGTGGCGTCTGCTCTTGAATGTGAAGTTGAATGGCTAAAAGATGGTGATACTCCGATCGATTCCGAACTAAATAATTTGATCGATAAAGTAAAAATTATTATCAAGGACCATAGAGAATCGGATAAACGACTACCAAATAAAATTTATGACAACATTTTTGGAAGTTTGAAAAATTGGTCTCGAAGTGCAAGCGATAAGTTTTTTGATTTATACCAGAGGCACAGAAAAGAAATGGAAGCGTTGATTGGTCGATTTAGAGAAAATTACAACTCGATTGATTATGATGATATAAATAACTTTGTTAAATACCGAAACTCTATCACACATGGTCGATATAAGGTTTTGGACGAAAAGATTGCATTTACAGCAGTAATACTAGAAGGTTTAGTATATTGTTGTATACTGACAAGAATTGGGATGGAAGAAAGACAGATTATTTCAATGATAAGAAATGGGAAATTATTGGCTTGATTGCATCAAAATTAAAGAATTACTATTTGTTTATTGTTGCTGGTTTATTTACCCATATAGAGAAATGTGCAATTCTTTCGCAAAGACATTTGAAACTTAATATAAAAACGGCTTGATGGAGAAGAACCTAATCGAGTTTTTGTTATGATAAGGGATAAATAATTATGATAATCGAACAAATAGAAACCGAACGGCTTATAATCCGTAAATTTACATCGAACGATGCGAATGATCTTTACGATATTCTAGGCGATGCTGAAACAATGAAATATTGCGAGCCTGCTTATGATTTTGAAAAAACTAAAGATTTTTTACAAAGCTTCTGCATAGGACGAAACGGTGCGGTTGCGGTTCTTCACAAACAGTCACAAAAAGTGATCGGCTATATCTTGTTCAACGAGATTGATCCGAGCATTTACGAAATGGGTTGGCTTTTCAACAGGAGCTATTGGCGGCAGGGGTACGCATACGAGGCCTGCAAAGCTGTGATTGATTATGCGTTCCGTGAGCTGAATGCTCATAAGGTTTTTGCAGAAACCGTTGATGGTGTGAAATCGGTTGGACTTATGCAAAAGCTCGGTATGAAGTTAGAGGGCACACATAGAAGCCAAACAAAAGATAACGACGGAAATCCGGCAAACCTTTATCTCTATGGACTGTTGGCAGAGGATTGGGGAAATTAACTTGGTTTGATAGATTTAAGCCTTCGTTGCCAGAACACATGAGAAGGACTACGGAAAAGAACGTTGTTTGTTCATCGAAGATGTGGTAGCCGGTTTTGGTGACTATGAAGATTAAGGAGGGGCAAAGTGGCACAGAATTGGGATTATGCGGAGTTATCTAAGGCCGCAAAAGCAGCCGGTGGTCCGGAAAAATATATAGAATTATTAGAAAAAGCAAGCAAGGAGACCGGAAAGCTGGAAATGCTTCCGTGGATTGGGGCTGCCGCAGTAGGGTCTTTGTTACTTACCGCAGCAACGATTAAAGTTGTGGACTACTTAAAATCTAAAAAGAAATCAGCAGAAAATGAGATTCTCCTTGCCAAGGAAGAAATTATTAATGGTATTAAAGAATATGATGAAGCTCACGCTAATGAGGAACGGAATGAAGAAGGTGCAGATGTGCCCGAATTGTGATAGAGTATATGGCGATTCTAAGTATTCCAGATGTTCACATACTTCGGGTACGAGCATAGCCTGTAGTCCAAAGCAGAATTAGTTCGAAAACAACTTTCCCTCTTCTTAGGATCAGATTTATAGTTGTTTAAGATCAAATTATTAATTTTCCGTATAAGCTCGATGGTGCAATAAAATTTCTTCTTTTGTTTCCGATTGAATTGAAACCTAACAAAATAATTTCCCTGTGAGGGTTCACTAAGATGAACAAACTGTAAATTTTTTCAAGGTGCCCAGAAATGGCTTTCTAGTGCCCCTGTCACCATGACACCCTCCTTGACATAGCCAAAAACATGGCGGTAAAATTATGGTAAACTAACACGTCGGGGCGCAACGAGAGTTGCAGCCTCGTGGTTTTCCGTGAGTATGGCGGCAGTGCTGCCATTGTGACTTTTCCGCCGCAAGTGCGATAGCTTGAAACAAGGAGGTATCGATTGAAAGAATCCACTTACAAGTCCTATGACGATCTCCCGTTGTTTTTGAACGCAGAGCTTGTAGCCCAAGTGCTGGGGATCTCCCAAGCCGGGGCATACGACCTGCTCCACAGCGAGGGCTTTCCAGTCCTGAAAATTGGAACTCGCATGGTAGTTCCGAAGGAAAAATTCCGCCAGTGGGTGGAAGAACAAACGGAGGCGGGAAGCTGAAGACCAGGAGATCCTTCCCGGAGCGGCCCGCTGAAAAGCGATTTTTCCCTCTGCCAAACGAATTGTTTATCCTGGATCTAAACCCAGGGGAAATCGCGGTGTATGCCTATCTCATGTTCTGTGAGGACCGGGACACGTACCAATGCTGGCCCAGCTATCAAACTATTGGGCAGCGCACAGGGATGAGCCCCAACACAGTACGAAAATACGTACATACGTTGGAGGCTAAAAGATTGATTGATACGGAGAAAACAACCGTCCGAGGAAGTGACGGTAAAACAAAAAATGGGGTGCTCCTTTATACCATCCGGCCTATCCAGGAGGCGGTGGATTACAAGATGGAGCAGGATCTGGCGAGGGCAGATCAAGCCAGAGGATTGATCTGAGAAAACCCCTCGGTCTGAAGAAACCCGTCTTTTCCCGCGGAAAAGCACCGGGGTTCTCCCCAACCATAAAATGAGGTGATAGTCAAGAGCCCGGCCTGAGAAAGGCCGGGCTTGCTGTTTTGTGTGGCGAAATGTGAGTTGGCTTAGCTTCTTGTAAACGGATATGGCAGCGCAAAATTTGCGCCGCATAAACAAAGAATAGCACTTCGCCTAATCTGAATTGAAAAACGCTTGTAGGGATGGCGAACTTAGCCGAGTGGTTTTTCTTCTGCCTAAAATCTTACAAGGGATTGCAGGAGAGGGCGGACCTCCCGTCTGAGAAGTGCCAGTGAGTGAGCAAAAACCAAACTCGGCCCTGTGCGGCGATTTGTGGCCGGTCAGGGGACGGGGTAGGGAAACGACACTGGAAAACCTCCAAATCCACCCTGTCGGGCACGTGTGAGCCTCGTGTGCGGCAACGTGGTGGAGGAGCCAGTCGAAGAAAAACGCCAGAGATTAGGCAAGCCACCGCAAGAAAACATATACACAAAAAGTTAAGAATTAAACGCTGGACATAGTCGCCTCAGTTGCGGTAGTGTTGAAGGCACAAAAGACCTGCCGAAGGCAGGGCAAGCATAGCGTCCGGCTATACGCCGTCCGCACTCGCCGGGCGGAGCCCGGCATCCCCCCGGCCCCCTAAAGGGGGAGTCAAGAGCAAGATCAAGGGCGTTATGCAGAAAAAAGAGAAAGGAGCGAAATAGAGTTGAAAAGGAAAACCTCCATCCTTACCGCAAGGCTGACCCCAGCCGAAAAAGCTGCCATTGAGCGGAAAGCAAAACAAGCTAACATGACCGTTACCGACTACATTGTAAAGAGCGCTCTGGGTAAGAATGTTCTGCCAACCCAAGGATTAGATGAGATTCTTTCCGAGCTGAAAGCCCAGGGAAGAAACCTGAACCAGCTGACAAAGCTGGCCAACATGGGGCGGATCACCTTGGTTGATGCTACGAATTTAGAAAAGGCTTACACCAGTCTCTACGAACTCATGGAGCAGATCTTCTGGGAGGGGGCGTGACTATGGCTACCTTCGTTGCCATCAAAAACACCAAGCAGACCATGGGCTCCTTGCTAGGGGTGCTCCGTTACGTGGCCCAGGATCGGAAAACACTGTGGCAAGGAAAGTCATTGTTTACGGGGTATAACTGTGTTCCTAGGTCTTCCTATTTGGAGTTCCGGACGACCAAAAAACGTTTTCACAAGACGGAGGGCCGCCAGTTTTACCATTTCGTTCAGTCCTTCTCGGACCAGGACAAGCTCACTCCAGTTCAGGCCAACACCATCGGACTGGAGTTGGCGGAAAAGGAGTTCCCCAACTTTGAAGTCGTAGTCGCCACACACGTAGATACCGGACACATCCATAATCACCTGGTAGTCAATTCGGTAAGCTGCGTGGACGGCAAGAAGCTCCATCAAAACGCGGCGGACTTGCAGCATCACCGGGACGTAAATGATCAGATCTGCCAAGCTCATGGACTGAGCGTCCTTCCAAAGCAACAGAAACATAATCGAAGAAAGCGCATGGAGCCTGGCGAATATCAGGCAGGACTTCGCGGGGTAAGTTGGAAGTTGGATCTAATCTACGCTATCAACGAAGCGCTGGAGTATGCGGGTGACCGAAAAAGTTTTATCGCCAACATGGAACAAGAGGGGTATCAAGTGGTGTGGACAGACCGGCGAAAACACATCACCTTTATTACGCCAGATGGCTACCGCTGCCGGGACAGCAGTTTGCACGATGAAACTTTCCTGAAGGAAAACCTGGAGTGGCTGTTCCTGTACCGCCAGCTGACCGACTTCGAACCCGGTAGGGAAGAGCCTTCCTACGGGTGGCTTTACGGCGTGACCTACAATGCTGAAGCACTGACCCGCTACCTGGAACAGGCGATGAATGTGCCCGATCCGCCGCCCATCCCGGTCTGGACAGAGAGCAAACAGCGGCAGCGGGAGGCGTTAAAGAAGCTGGCCCTGGGGCAGCGCTTAGAGAATCTTCCCAACTATGGCCAGGAAAACGATCAGAGCTTTGGCCTGTGGATGTAAGTTAATATTTCTTCTTCTGCCAAAGCACAAACCGCAACGCAAAATCTGTGCCGCTAAACAAAGAAAAGGCCAGTGAAAAACTCCCCGCCCAAGGGTGGTGTAAATCCACCAAAAGGCGGGGAGTTTTTTCTCCGTTCGGGTTGGAACATAGGGCTGGACATAGGCAACACATATCCGGTAGTGTTGGTAGCTGAGAAAGGAGGCGATCAACATGGCGAAACGAAGAGCCAACGGCGAAGGCAACATTCGAAAACGGAAGGATGGTCGCTGGGAGGGCCGCTACACGGCAGGCCACACTCCAGAGGGCAAGCCTATCTACCGGAACGTCCTGGGTAGGACCCAGGCGGAAGTGGTGGAGAAACTCCACAAGGCCATTGACGAAACAAAGGGCCTGGACGTGGTCAAGGCCGGGCAATACACACTGGGGCAGTGGATGCGTGTGTGGTATGAAAACTACGCCACCGTCAAAGTGCGGCCCAGCTCTCACGCCACCTACATGGGCATCATCAAAAACCACATCGACCCGGCCATTGGACAGATCCCTCTGACAAAGCTGACAACCCTGGATTTGCAAAAGTTTTACCGGGATTTGCTTACCGGCGGGCGTGTAGAGCGGAAGGAGTCGGAAAAGCAGCCCAAAGGCCTTGGTCCCAAGACAGTGCGGAACATCCATCAGATTATCTCTTCTGCTTTGCAGCTTGCCATCCACCAAAAGCTCCTGGCCCACAACCCGGCAGAAGGTTGTGCACTGCCACGTCTGGAGAGGAAAGAGATGCACACGCTAACAGCGGATCAACTTACCGCCTTCCTCCGAGAAGCCAAAAACACCGGCGTGTTCGAGATGTACTACCTGGAGTTGGCCACGGGTCTGCGCCGAGGTGAACTGCTGGGCCTAAAGTGGCAGGATGTGAATTTCGACCAAAGCACCATCACTGTGCGGCGTCAAATTTCCCGGATCAACGGGCAGGTGGTAGAGGCACCACTGAAAACCAAGAACGCTTACCGGGTGATTCCGTTGGGGGAGCAGGCTTTGGCTGTGCTGCAAGAGCAAAAAGCGAAAACTGTCAGTGAGTATGTGTTCCCCTCCCCTAGCGGCGGCCCCATCTCGCCGGACAGCGTGCGGAATATGCTTCGCCGGGTGTTGAAGCGAGCAGGACTGCCCTATGTGCGTTTCCACGACTTACGCCACACGTTCGCGACCCTTGCACTGCAAAACGGGGTGGATGTAAAAACAGTGTCCGGGATGCTGGGGCATTTCAGCGCGGGGTTCACCTTGGACACCTATGCCCATGTCACCACAGTGGCCCAGCGGGATGCAGCCCAGAAGATGGACGGTCTGCTGGGGTCCAGAATTTGATAGAAAGCAGAGAAAAGAGAAGAGCCACCTTGGAAACCATAAAGTTTCCGGGTGGCTTTCCCATTATAAATGACACCATATCAACTTTCCCGAAGGTCATAGAATATGGCGCGGGGAGAAGAATGGCAGCCCATAGCAATCAGGGCTTAGAAAATAGGAGAAAAGCCATCTGGCCGGACAAAAAACCATACCACCGATCCTATCTGGTGGTATCCGTTCCAGAATTTGACCCAGATTCTGGCCAAACCAAAATGGGTCAAATCTGGGTCAACTCCCGAAAGAAAGCAAAAACCACCCCAGAGCTGCGAGGCTCGGAGGTGGTTCTTTCCTGTCAATTTTCCAGGAAAAACAGTGCTATTTACATAACAGATACCGCCAAATCAAGGGAGCGT
>HF972626.1 GCA_000432995.1 Clostridium sp. CAG:1013 | reverse complement strand
CATCAAGGAGCAGAACGGCGCCGCCATGAGCCTGGGCCGTGTCTCCACCTTCCTGGATATCTACTTTGAGCGCGATCTGAAGGCCGGCATCCTCACTGAGGAGCAGGCCCAGGAGATCTTCGACGACTTTGTGCTGAAGCTGCGCATGGCCCGGCACCTGCGCACTCCCGAATACAACGAGCTGTTCGGCGGCGACCCCATGTGGATCACCGAATCCGTAGGCGGCATGGGCGAGGACGGCCGTCCTCTGGTGACCAAGTCCTGCTTCCGGATGCTGAACACCCTGTACAACCTGGGGCCCGCTCCCGAACCCAACCTGACTGTGCTGTGGAGCGCTCATCTGCCGGAGAACTGGAAGCGGTTCACCGCTAAAGTCTCCTGCGACACCGACGCCCTCCAGTACGAGAACGACGACGTGATGCGCCCTGTCTACGGGGACGACTACGCCATTGCCTGCTGCGTGTCCGCCATGCGTGTGGGCAAGGACATGCAGTTCTTCGGGGCGAGAGCCAACCTGGCCAAGCTGGTGCTGCTGGCCATCAACGGCGGCCGTGACGAGCTGAAAGGCGACCAGGTGGGTCCCAAGATGCCTGTGTGGAACGAGGAATACCTGGACTACGACGCCCTCATCGAGCGGATCGACTTCTACCGTCCCTGGCTGGCCAAGACCTATGTCAACGCCATGAACATCATCCACTACATGCACGACAAGTACTCCTACGAGAAAAGCCAGATGGCCCTCCACGACTCCACCGTCCGGCGGCTGATGGCCTTCGGCATTGCCGGCATGAGCTGCATGGCCGACTCCCTCTCCGCGGTGAAGTACGCCAAAGTCAAGTGCGTCCGTGACCCGGAGACCGGCCTGGTTACTGACTTCGAGATCGAGGGAGATTTCCCCAAATTCGGCAACAACGACGACCGGGTGGATCAGATCGCCTGCGAGCAGGCTGAGAAGTTCTACCACGCTCTGTGCCAGTACAGCCTGTACCGTCAGGCCAAGCACACCCTGTCCATCCTGACCATCACCTCCAACGTGATGTACGGCAAAAAGACCGGCAACACTCCCGACGGCCGCAAGCACGGCGAGCCTCTGGCTCCCGGCGCCAACCCCATGTCCGGACGGGATACCTCCGGCGCTCTGGCTTCTCTCAACAGCGTGGCCAAGCTCAGCTACGACTACTGCCGTGACGGCATCTCCAACACCTTCTCCATCACTCCCCAGGCTTTGGGCAAGACGGAGACAGAGCGGATCGACAACCTGGTGAGCATCCTCACCGGCTACTTCGCCCAGAGCGCTCACCACCTGAACGTGAACGTGCTGAACCGTGAGACCCTCATGGACGCCTACGAGCATCCCGAGAAGTATCCCAGCCTGACCATTCGTGTGTCCGGGTACGCTGTGAACTTCTACAAGCTGTCCCGGGAACAGCAGCGGGAGGTCATTTCCCGGACCTTCCACGTGTCCCTGTAACGGGAGCCCGCCATGAAAGGAAGAGTGCATTCCGTCCAGTCCCTGGGGGCGGTGGACGGCCCCGGGGTCCGGTATGTGGTGTTTTTGCAGGGGTGTCCTCTCCGGTGCGCCTACTGCCATAACCCGGACACCTGGGACTTTGCCGGGGGCACAGAGCGGGAAGCCGCTGAGCTTGTGAAGGAGATCTGCCGCTTCAAGCCCTATTTCGGCACAAAGGGAGGGGTCACCGTCTCCGGAGGAGAGCCCTTGCAGCAGGCCCCCTTTGTGGAGGAGCTGTTTCGGCTGCTCCATGAGGAAGGAATCCACACCGCCCTGGACACCTCGGGCGTGGGAGATCTGAAAGCTGCCCGCCGGGTGCTGGAACACACAGACCTGGTGCTGGGTGACCTGAAATTCGCCACGGCGGGGGAGTACAGGACCTACTGCAAGGCGGACATGGACAAAGTGCTGGCCTTTTACCGGCTGGTATCGGAGATGAAGGTTCCCCTATGGGTCCGCCATGTGGTGGTGCCGGGACTCAACGACACCCTAGAGGACATGGGGAAGATCAAATCCCTGGCGGAGAGCTTTCCCACCCTGGAGAAGATTGAGTGGCTGCCTTTTCACAATCTGTGTTTGGAAAAATACCAGCAGATGGGCATTCCCTTCCCCTTGGAGGGAACGGACAACATGGACGAGCTGCGGCTGGAAGCGTTGGTCAGCCGGCTGTGACCGAGATACGCCCCCATCCATTAATGACAAAAGGCCCGGAGACCCGGGCCTTTTTTGCGCCTGCTTTGCCCCTTTTCTCCCTCCGGGTTTTGGGGTATAATAGTTCGAAGAACTGGGACGCTCCCTTGCTAGATCCGGACCAACGTCTATCGCTCTATGGGCACATGGGACAGTTTTCTTCCGGCTTTGTTGGGCAAGGCCACATGGATGGCTCACTGCGCTTTCTATCAGAAAGGCCGCGCCTTGGCCTATGCGCTTCGCGCCGTGCGTCCTGCGGTACTGATTTCTTTTCGGCTGCGCCGTTTTTTTAGACCTTGGGGCTTCGCCCCAAACCCTCACCAGCTTTTTGAAAAAAGCTGGACCAAAAACTTTTACGCGCTTCGCGTTTTGGAGTTATTTGATATGAAACACATTTTGCTTATTGCTACCGGAGGCACCATCGCTTCCCGAAAAACCGACCAAGGACTCACCCCTCAACTGTCCCCTCAGGAGCTGCTGGGCTATGTCCCCGATGCCGCTTCTCTCTGCTCTATTGACACCATCCAGCCCCTCAATTTGGACTCCACCAACATCCGCCCAGAGCACTGGCTCCTGTTGGCCAAGCTCATTGAGGAGCGCTATGACCAATACGACGGTTTTGTTCTCTGCCACGGCACTGACACCCTGGCTTACACCGCTGCGGCCCTCTCCTATCTCATCCAGCACACCCGGAAGCCCATTGTGCTCACCGGCGCCCAAAGGTCCATCGACGAGGACACCACCGACGCCAAGACTAATCTGCTGGACTCCCTGCGCTATGCCTGCTCCGGTGAGAGCGGGGTGTGCATCGTGTTTGGCAGCCACGTCATCGCCGGCACCCGGGCCCGCAAGTCCCGGACCAAAAGCTACAACGCCTTCACCAGTTTGAATTTCCCGGACCTGGCTTCCGTCCACGAGAGCCGGGTGGTACGGTACATTCCCTGGTCCGAGACTGGGGACCCTGTATTCTACCACAATTTGAACAGCCGGGTGTTCCTGTTGAAACTCACTCCCGGCATGGATCCTGCCGCTTTTGCCGCTGCTGGACAGCTGTGCGACGGGCTCATTATTGAGAGCTACGGAGTGGGCGGTATCCCGGATGTGTATCTGGAAGAGCTGGACAAGCTGATCCGCCAAGGCAAAACCGTCATCATGGCTACCCAGGTGCCCCAGGAGGGCAGTGATCTTTCCGTGTACCAGGTGGGCCATCGGGTAAAGGAGCGGTATCGTCTGCTGGAGACCTATGACATGACTCTGGAAGCCACCGTGACCAAACTGATGTGGGTACTGGGCCAGACCAGTGACCCTCAGGAGATCCGCCGGCTATTCTGCGAGACCGTCAACTACGACTTGCTGTTTTGATTTGTTTTCTGTCCGCCCGGTTTGGCAGCGGAGAAAACCCGAAAAAAGCTGAAAATGCCCGGAGCGCTTAGTCTCCGGGCATTTTTTGTAGGTCAGGAGTCCTCCTCCTGGCGATGGGCAAAATAGTCGCTTTTCAAGGTGTCGAAGGAAGCCTGCTCCCGGCGGCTCACCTCGGCAGAGATCTCCTGGATCTCTTGGGTCACTTCTCCTTGGTAGTCGCTGGAATAGTAGATCTCCCCGTTATACCAGGCGGAATTGGGGAAGAATACCACCCCGCCTTTATCACCAAACATGTCATCCCCTACGTAATACTCATATTTCGCGGGAAGATTGAACAAGTTGGCAATGGTGGGGGCCAGATCCACAGCGGAGACGTATTTCTCCACTTTTCTGGGCTCCTCCCCTTTCGCGTAGAAGAAGCAGGGGGTCCGGTACAGATCCGGGCTGCTCTCCCCCACCCCTTTCAGCTGGCAGAGGAAGGACCGGTCTGTCATGTACTTGCCATAGTGGTCGGTGTAGAACAGCAGCACCGTATCGTCCAGCCGTCCGTCGGCTTCCAGCTGCTCCACCAGCTCGCCCACAAATTGATCGGTCTCCATTGCGTGGGCCACTGCCAGAGTGTATTCCTCCATATTGGTGTCGCTGCCCGTCACTCCGGACTTGGCCACCGCCTCCTGGGCGGCTTCCAGATGGGGATCAGAAATATTGCTCAACTCGTCGGTATAGGGCCCATGGCCGGAATAGGTAATGATATAACTGAAAAACTGCCCCTCTGGTACAATCAGGTCATAGCCGTTTAACAACTGGCTGTCCAGCATGTAATCGTCCATACCCAGAACGGACGCGTTGTTGTAGGCCTCGAATCCCAGATTGGTGTGGACGCTGCCTCGGCTGTAAATGTCCGGGCTGGCGGAGTGGAAGGAATTGACCGTATACCCCTCCCCGGCAAAAAGATGAGCCAGAGAATAGGGGAAGCTGTTTGTGGAATACACGCTGCTGGACAGGCCCGTCACCGAGGGAACCAAACCCGTCTGAGAAATGAACTCCGTATTAAAGGTGCCTGCCGAAAGAAACAGAGGCGTGTAATGATTCACAAAATCGGTGCCCTCCTGCTGAAGCGCGTACAGGTTGGGCATGTACTCCGGTGTGATAAGCCAGGTGTCAATGGATTCCAGCATCACCATGATCAAGCTCTTGTCCTCAAAAACACCGGTCATTTCGTTTTCGCCGCTGACCTCCTGGGCCCGCTCCTCATAGTACTGGTCCAGCTGGTCCAGCTCCACCGGGTCTCCTCCCAGACCGAAAGAAACCACAAAGTCCCGCACCGTGTACTGGTACAGGCCGGTGATCATCAGGTTCCGGTTGGAATCGGTAAACTCCTTGTAGGCCTGCTCCTCACTGCTGGGATCGAAGGTGTTCCCCCACCACATGGTGTCCTCCTTGGGCAGGAGGGAATTGTGAGTGAGCAGGATGCACACCGCCGAGAGAATCACCGCACCCCCGGCAGCGCCGCCCCGAATGAGCCACCAGCGCCGTCCTCCCTTGGGTTTCCCCGCCAGCACCGCTCCCAGGACCAGGCAGGCCACTGCCAGGAAAATACAGAGCAGGTAAGCCTTGCGCAGGTTGAAATAGGACCAGCTGAAAAACCGGGCGCCGTCTCCGGCGAAATTGGTGTCGGAAAAGCTGAACATTTTCCCGAAGATGTTGAACATCACCCCATGGAGCAGGCAAAGGAACCCAAAAAATAGGGCGTACACGCCCATGAGGATCCTCCGTCCCAGCCGGGGAAGCAGGGCACAGACAGCCGTCAGCGCCAAACACCAGGCACCGGTGAAAAGAAACGCTCTGGGGTCCAAAAAGCGGGTGCTGCCTGCAAACCGGTAAAAATACCGCAGAGCCCCGTCAAATAAAAACAGCCCCGCGAAGCAAAGGGGCAAACTGGCTGGGGCCAACCTTGCCCGCAGATCTTTCCAGCGCTGGGCCAGAGAGAGTTTTTCGGTCATAAAAAATACCTTCTTGTTGTGTAAAATATCCGTTAAATCATAGCACATCTAAAGAAAAACCGCAAGGAACCTGACTTTTTTCTCCTGAAAAACACGGCTTTTTTCCCGGGCGGTTTTGTGATATGATTAGACTTAACTTGAGAACAGGAAAGGTGTGATCCCACATGACAGGGAAAACCGTTGGATTTATCGGCTTTGGCAACATGGCTCAGGCCATGGCCAAGGGATTTCTGAGAGGCGGCGTGGAAGGCGGGAAGATCTTCGCCTGCGCCAAGCGTTGGGACAAGCTGCGTCAGACAGCGGAGGAACTGGGGATCGTCCCCTGCGAGGACAGCCTTCAGGTGCTGGAACAGTCGGACATCCTCATTCTGGCGGTGAAGCCCTATCTCATTGAGGAGGTGCTCTCCCCCCTGAAGGACAAGCTCACTGGAAAAGTGCTTCTCTCTGTGGCGGCAGGATGGCTGTTCACCCGGTTTGAGGAGGTCCTCCCCCAAGGCGTCCACCACCTGAGCACCATGCCCAACACCCCAGTGGCAGTGGGCGAAGGCGTGGTCCTGCTGGAACAGGATCATTCCCTGACAGAGGAGGAGCTGTCCCAGGTGAAGGAGCTGTTCTCCCTGCTGGGTTCCGTGGAGACGGTAACCGCCTCCCAGATGAACGCCGCCGGGACCCTCAGCGGATGCGGTCCCGCCTACGCTGCCATGTTCCTGGAGGCTCTGGGCGACGCGGGAGTGCTCCACGGCTTGCCTCGTGACCTTTCCTACCGGCTGGCAGCCCAGATGCTGGCAGGCACGGGCAAGCTCCACCTGACCACAGGACAGCATCCCGGCGCCATGAAGGACGCTGTGTGCTCCCCCGGCGGAACCACCATCAAAGGCGTGGCGGCTCTGGAACGGCGAGGCTTCCGAGGCGCCGTCACCGACGCTATCACTGCGGTGCTGGAAGGCCGCACTTCCTAAACTTTCCGAACATAAAAAACGGCTTCCGCCATGTGGGCGGCAGCCGTTTTTGTCTGTTACAGAGCTTTCTCCAAAGCGTCAATGACGATCTTCAAGGCCTTGATCCGGGCATACTTCTTGTCCACGGATTCCAAAATGTGCCAGGGAGCGTAAGTGGTGCTGGTCTTTTGCAGCATCTCGTCGATGGCCTGCTCGTACTGGTCCCACTTTTCCCGGTTGCGCCAGTCCTCGTCGGTGATCTTCCACTGCTTGGAGGGGGTGTTCTGACGCTCGGTAAAGCGTTCCAGCTGGGTGTCCTTGTCGATCTGCACCCAGAATTTCAAAATAACAGCGCCCCAGTTGTGGAGCTCCTGCTCGAACTCGTTCATCTCATAGTAGGCCCGCTGCCAGTCATTCTCGGAACAGAACCCTTCCAGCCGCTCCACCATGACCCGGCCGTACCAGGTGCGGTCGAAAATGGCAATATGGCCCGTTTTGGGCAGGCGGGTCCAGAACCGCCACAGGTAATGCCGGGCCTTCTCGTGGGGCTCCGGGCTGGCGATGGGGTGCACCTCGAAGCCTCTGGGATCCATGGCACCCGTCAGCCGCTTGATATTGCCTCCCTTGCCGGCGGCGTCCCAACCCTCATAAGCGATGATCACCGGCACCCGCTTCCGGTACAGCCGGTAGTGAAGCTGGGAGAGCTTGGCTTGCAGTTCTTTCAACTCCCGCTTATATTCCTCGTCGGAGATGGTTTTGTCCAGAGGCACGTCCTTCAGCTTGGGCATCTTCACCAGGGGGAAGGCGTTTTGCAGCAGGGGTACTGCCAGACTCTCATTGTGGAGGGCTGTTTCGATGCCCATGCACAGGGTCTCCATCACCTGGAGCTCCGCGAACTTCTTAGACTTGGAATCGATGATATACCAGGGGGCGCTGGGGGTGTTGGTGTCGTCCAAGTACCGGTCGAAGGCTTCCAGACACTTGTCGTAGTGGCGGTTCTGCCACTGGTCTCCCTCACTCACCCGCCAGGCGGTGTCCTTGTCCGCCAGCAGGGCTTCGATCCGGTGGGCCTGCTCCTTCTTGCTGATGTGGAAGAAGAATTTCAGCACCAGATACCCATTGTCGGTGAGGGACCGCTCGAACCGCTTCACGCTGTCCACCCGCTGGGCGTAGGCTTTATCGTCCAGACGGCCGTCCAGCCGCTCGGTCATGATCTGGTCCATCCAACCGGAATCCAGGAAGGTGAATTTCCCGGCCTCGGGGATCTTCTCAAAAAAGCGATACAAAAAAGGCTTGCGCTGCTCCTCCTCCGTGGGGGTGGAGGGCATGGAGAACACCTTGAAAAATCGGGGGTCGATATTGCGGATAATCTGGCCGATGGCGCTGCCTTTCCCTGCGGCGCCCCATCCCTCGATGAGCACCAGCACCGGCAGTTTTTTCTCTTTCAGCTTCATCTGCTGAACGCTCAGTTTCTCCTGAGCGGCCTTCAGTCGCTGTTTTAATTCCTCACTCTCGGGCTTTTCCGGGCGGATCCAATTCTTCAGCATCACTGTCACCTCGTGTCCGGGCTTGTCCCGGAGATTGTAGATACCGCTATTATACCAATTTCTACGCTGAATTGCATCACTTTTTAAGCAAAATTTTCAAAATTTACACAAAAAAAGACCCCGGTCTCCCGGGGTCTTGTTATTACGCTGTTACCGCTGGACCTGATCCAGCGTTTGGGTATCTGTGAAGAGGATCTCACCGGTGTCCTCATCCAGGATCTTTACGGTGACCTGCTCCCCGATGGCGGCCATCCGGCCGGTCAGCTCCTGGGAAACGCTAAACTCCCACCGCGTTTCACCGGATTCTCCTGCCTCCTGCTCCAGCTTTCCTAGCTGGGAATCCTCTGGGCTGGTAGATTGCCAGCCTTCGTTCCAGCCGCCATCGCTGTTATAGGCACTGCTTTCCCACAGCAGGGTGTCCTGAGCATCGTACACCTCCACTTTCAGGCGGGCCTCCGCCCATTCCTGGGGCACGCAGAAGAACACACTGCTGGTGTAGGTCTCATAATTACGGAACACCACAGAGGACACAGCGAAACCATTCCCCTCCAGGTCGTAGACATTGCTTTGGAGAATCTCATACCGGTAAGGGCTGGAAAGGTCCAGCAGACCGCCTTCCTCATAGGTGGCGGAAGGGGTTACGGTCTGGCTTTCCACGTGGATGGTGAATTCCGCCAGCACGGTCTCCTGGTTATAGCCCCCGTAGAATCGGAGCACTGCCTGGTCCGCTCCTGCGGGCAGACCGTCGAAGTACAGGTCCGCGGTCTGAGTCTCCTGGGCTTGGTAGTCATAACTGCCCAGCTCCTGACTCCTAGTGAAGTCGTACCGCAGCTGGGTGCCGTCAGACAGCACCAGGTAAGGCTCACCCTGAGCAGGAGTCTGGGACTCCACGATGCTGTCTCCCAGTCCCCAGAAGGGCTTCTCCACAGTGATCACGGTCTGGGTGGGAGTACCGGAAACCGCCAGCACTTTGGCCCCGTTGCTCTGGGCGTCGCTGGTAAAGGAGAACTGGTGGTCTCGGTCCACGGTGAGAGTAAACTGTGCTTCAAACTCCCCGGGGATGGCCTGGTCCTGGGCCGGATTCGGTCCGCCGCTGTTTTCCACTCGTCCGGTCAGGTCACGCAGGGTGACACTGATCTCCAAAAGTTCCGCTTCCAGCTGGCTTTCCGGGACGGCGATGGTCATGGTGGTGGTCCACTGGCCACTGCGCTCATAGAAGGGGTTCACACCTTCCACCGCGGCTTTCTCCCCATTGATGACAGCGGTG
>HF972625.1:18383-25970 GCA_000432995.1 Clostridium sp. CAG:1013 | reverse complement strand
GTGGCGGAGGCCGTCCAGACCGCCGGTGTGGACGAGGAGGAGATCGCCGACGAGTTCGGTGTGGTAGCCCCCATGCCTGTCACTTCCTTCGCCGCTGACCCCTACGCCCGCCAGCATGGCATCGGCGTGGAGGGAGGCAAAAAGCTTCAGGAGGAGATCCCGGACATTCAGAAAGCTATGCTGGAGACCTCTTCCGACCAGACCATGGAGATCAAGCTGAACGTGCTCAACGATACGGTAGAACTCCAGCGGGTAGGCAGCCAGGCTCCCGTCTCCGATGAAGCCATCGAGCGGGTGCTGGATTCCGGCGCTCCCATGGAGGAGCTGCCGCCGGAGCCGGTCTATCAGGAACCCGTCTATCAGGAGCCTGTGGAACAGCTTCCCCCGGAGGAGCCCGCCGTTCAGGAGGAGCCGCTCCAAGAGGAGATCCCTCAGGAGGAAATTCCCCAGGAAAAGGCTCCCCAGGAAGAACAGCTTTCCTTCGAGGATATGTCCTCCACTGGGTCCCAGCAGGAACCCGCACCCCAACAGCAGCCCACCCCTGAGCAGCAACCCGCAGTTCAGCAGGAGCCCGTACCGCAGTCTGCGGCCACGGCCCCCGCTCAGCCGGAAGCTCAGCCCGCGCCCCAGGCGCCCGCGGCGGCTCAGGCACAGCCTCCTGTGGAGGAAAAGACTACCGTCATTCGCCGGCCCGTCCAGGAGATCCCCCAGGTGGGCAGCATGTTTGAATACCGTCCCAGGAGCGTGCCCACCCATATCATCCATGCGGACGTGCTCCAAAGCGCCCTGCTCTCCGAATCTGAGGAGCTGCGGCAGCAGGCGGAAAAACTGGAAAAGAAAAACGCTCCCAAGCGGCGAGTTCGCAACAAGAAGCTGGAAACCGCTCCCGAGGAGCCGGAGGTTTCCATTCCCGATGCCGACACCGGGGAATCCATCGACGATTACACCGGTCCGGAGGACGCCAAGTCCATTTCCCACGAGCTGCGTGGGGAGATGCGGGAACTCACCCTGCGCATGATGATCACTGGTGTGGCCACCGTACTGCTGGCCATCGTGAACCTGATCTTTGGGACCCAGTTCGGTGCCGGTGGGGATCTTGGTTCCCTGCCTGTGGTGTACGTGGTGCTGACTTTGGTGTTCCTGGCCGTGGCGGTAGGCGTATGCTACCGCACCGTAGCCAATGGTCTGAAAGCACTATTCGCCTTCAACGCCAATTCCGACAGCGCTGCGGCGGTGGCTGCGGTGGCTGTGGCCATTCAGACAGTGGCGGCAGCTTTCTTCCGCAACGAGCTCACCCAAGGCGGGCTGCATCTCTATGCGGTGATCCTCTCCGCCATTCTGTTCGCCAATTCCGCCGGCAAGCTGACGATGATCCGCCGCATCCATTCCAACTTCCGGTTCGTCACGTCCCGAGAGCAGAAGTACAGTGTGCGGCTCTACGACGACCACAACACCGCTTTGAAGATGGCCAAGGACTGCGTGGCGGAAAGCCCTGTCATCGCCTACCAGTGCCGCACCGGCTTCTTGAAGCGTTTCCTGGAGCTGTCCTACAAGCCCGACCCCTCTGAGTCCGCTTCTCAGCTGATGGCTCCCATCGGACTGATCGCCTCTCTGGTGCTGTGCATCGCTTCCCTGCTGCTCACCAGCAGCGTGCCCACGGCCATCAGCGCTTTCGCGGCTGCCAGCTGCGCCTGCGTGGCGGTGTCCAACATGCTTTCGGTGAACCTGCCCATCAGCCGCCTCTGCCGCACTGCCCGCCGGGCTGGCGCCATGGTGGTGGGCTATGAGGGCGTAGAACAGCTGGGCAACGTGAACGCCGTTATGGTGGATGCCGAGGACCTGTTCCCCCGGGGCACTGTGGTGCTCAACGGCATCAAGACCTTCGGCGGACGGGCCGACGTGGAGGACGCTGTCATGGCTGCCTCCGCCCTGATGAAAAAGGTTGGCGGCCCCCTCTCTGGGGTGTTTGACCAGGTCATCAGTGAGAACGAGGACGCTCTGCCCCAGGTGGAAAACTTCACCTATGAGGACGGCAGCGGCATCGTGGGCCGTGTAGACGGCAAGACCATCTACATCGGCGACCGGTCCTTGCTGATCAACCACCGCATCCAGGTACCCGCCCGGGAAGAGGAAGCTCAGTACGCTTCCGGCAACCAGCAGGTGGTGTACATTGCTGTGGACGCGGCAGTCTCCGCAATGCTGGTGCTGACCTACGCCGCCGACCGCCGCCGGAAGAACGAGCTCCAGCGGTTGGAGGACAGCGGTATCAGCGTCATCATCCGCACCACCGATCCCAACGTCACCTCTCAGATGGTCTCCCGGCTGTTCGGCATCGACGCCGCCTCCGTGGGGGTTTTGGACAACCGTCTGGGCGAGGAATACCGGAAACTGGTCCAAAACGAGATCCCCAGAGCCGACGCTTTGGTGGCCACCAAGGGCCGTATGGAATCCATGATGAACGTGATCTCCGCTTGTGTGGAGGAACGCCGCACAGTCAATCTGGTGGTGGCTATTCAGAACGCCGCCATGGTGCTGTGCTTCGTGCTGGTGGCCTTCCTGGCCTGCTTCGGCGCTATGGGTCAGCTCTCCAGCCTGGTGCTGTTCCTGTTCCAGCTGTTCTGGCTGTTGGTGACCATCCTCCTGCCCAAGCTGCGCAGGTGACCTGTTTTTCAGCGAAAATTATCCCAGCCCCGATCCCTCCCAAGGGACCGGGGCTTTTTCTATCTTTGGGCCCTCTCTCCAAGGGGGACAGGCCCCAGATTTTTTGTGCACACCTTCCAAAAACCATAAATTTAAAAGGTAGAATTCATATAATTTCAATTTCCCCATTGTATTCTTTGGAAGATTGATATATAATTAGCTATGCCTTGTAACATTAAACTTGTGCAAAACAGGGAATTGCACGGCATGGCGGCAAAGGCCGCCGTATTTTGGCATTGGAAGGAGCTTTACGTTATGAATCAATATCAGGCGAAAAATATTATCAACCTGGCCGTAGCTGGCCACGGCGGCGCCGGAAAGACCTCCCTGGCAGAGGCCATGCTCTATCTGTCCGGTGTCTCCGACCGCCGTGGCAAAGTGGGCGACGGCAATACCGTCTGTGACTATGATCCCGAGGAGATCCGCCGCAAGGCTTCCATCTCCGCGGCTTCCGCTCCCCTGGAGTGGAAAAATAAAAAGATCAACCTGCTGGACGCTCCCGGCCTCTTCGATTTCGAGGGCGGCATGTGCGAAGCTATGCGGGCCGCTGATACCGCGCTGATCGTCATCTCCGGTAAGGACGGCGTAGCGGTAGGCACGGAAAAGGCCTTCGCCGCCGCAGAGAAAAACGGCTTGGCCAAGATCTTCTTCGTCAACGGCCTGTGCGATGAGAGCGCCCGTTTCTATCGTGTATTCGAGGACTTGAAAGCCCAGTTCGGCCCCTCCGTGTGCCCCGTGGTGGTTCCCTTTATCCAGGACGGCCAGGCAAACATCTACATCAACCTGCTGGAGTACAAGGCTTACGATTACTCCGGCGGCAAGCCCGTTCCCGTGGCCATGCCCGACATGGGCGACCGTCTGGAAGGCCTGCGTACCGCTATCTACGAAGCCGTTGCCGAGACCGACGACGAGCTGTTTGAAAAATATTTCGCCGGCGAGCCCTTCACCCCCGAGGAAGTCATCGTGGGCGTGAGCAAGGGCGTGAAGGCTGGCACCATCACTCCCGTGTTCTGCGGCGACGCTCTGCTGATGCGGGGCATGGAGCAGTTCCTGGACGGCCTGACCTGGCTGGCCCCCTCCGCTGAGGAGAAGGCCGGTGAGATCGGTCTGGACGTGGACGGCAACCCTGTAGAGCTGGCTGTCAACGAGGACGGCGCCGCTGCCGCCATCGTGTTCAAGACCGTGGCCGATCCCTTTATCGGCAAGCTGTCCTATGTAAAGGTAGTCTCCGGCAAGATCTCCACCGAGAGCCAGCTGGTGAACATGCGCACCGGCGCCACCGAGCGTGTGGGCAAGACCGTGATGATGGTGGGCAAGAAGCAGGTGGACGTGAAGTACATCGGGGCCGGCGACATTGGCGCTATCCCCAAGCTGGCCGCCACCAACACCGGCGACACTCTGTGTGCCCCTGCCCGGAAAGTGGTCCTGGATGGCGTGGAGTATCCCAACCCCACCCTGAGCATGGCCATTGTTCCCTCTAAGAAGGGCGAAGAAGATAAGATCGCTCAGGGCATGCTGCGGCTGTCCGAGGAAGATCCCACCCTGCAGTTCTCCACCAACAACGAGACTCACGAGATGATCGTCAGCGGTTTGGGCGAGCAGCACCTGGATGTAGCTGTCTCCAAGCTGAAAGCCAAGTTCGGCGTGGACGTCACTCTGAAGAAACCCAAGGTCCCCTATCGTGAAACCATCCGCAAGACTGTGCAGGTCCAGGGCCGGCACAAGAAGCAGACCGGCGGTCACGGCCAGTTCGGCGACGTGTGGATCGAGTTCTCCCCCTGCGACAGCGACGGGTTGGAATTCGGCGAGCGCGTTGTGGGCGGCTCCGTGCCCAAGGGCTTCTTCCCCGCCGTGGAAAAGGGCCTGCGGGAATGCATCCTGAAGGGACCCCTGGCTGGGTATCCTGTGGTGGGCCTGTCCGCCGTGCTGTACGACGGTTCCTACCACCCTGTGGACTCCTCTGAAATGTCCTTTAAGATGGCAGCTACCCTGGCTTACAAGGCAGGTATGCCTCAGGCCAGCCCTGTGCTGCTGGAGCCCATCGGCCACCTGAAGGCCACTGTGCCGGACGGCAACATGGGCGATGTGATGGGCGAAGTCAACAAGCGTCGTGGCCGTGTGCTGGGCATGGAGCCCGCTGGC
The DNA here is from genome assembly GCA_000432995.1 of Clostridium sp. CAG:1013. Taxonomy (GTDB): domain Bacteria; phylum Bacillota; class Clostridia; order Oscillospirales; family Acutalibacteraceae; genus Acutalibacter. The sequence continues at coordinate 21,128 of HF972625.1, read as the reverse complement.
GACGGCAAACAGACTGTGGAGGCAGAAGTCCCCATGGCTGAGATGCACGACTTCACCACCTTTATCCGCCAGGTCACTCAGGGCCGTGGCAGCTTCTCCTTCAGCTTCGAGCGGTACGAGGAAGCTCCTCAGAACGTGGCCCAGAAGGTGATCGAAGAGGCTCAGGCGGAAAACGCGGAATAAGCGGCGGGCGGGTGACCCCGCTGGACGAGTCGCGCCTGATCGAACCATAGACGCGTGTCCCCGCCGTAGGCGACAGTCTAAGGCCTCAACCATTCTTACAAAATCACAGGAGGGACCCTTTTTAGGGTCCCTCTTTTTTGGGCTCGCCGCGTTAGCCAAAAGCATCACACTGGCTTTGTGCAGTTTACTCCCTCCTTTATTCACTTTGGGGAGAAAGAGCTGTTTTTCTTTGGCGGTTCTTCTACTTGTCATTTGCGCAAAAGCATTTTAGAATATAATTGTAGAAGTCTCCATGTTTTGCATTGCTTTCTAAGGAGGCGAGCAGTATGACAGGACGGCCCCCACCAGTAGCGGATCCCAACATCGTCACCGCTGGTTTGACGTACCGCAGAGTGAACTCCAAGAGGAAAAAGGAACCCATGCCTGTTGTTCCTCTCCTCATCGTCATCGCATTTGTAGCGGTGATCGTGCTGCTGACTATGCATCTTTGGCAATGGTAAATTCCTTTACGCAAACAAAAAGGACACCCGGAATGTTCTGGGTGTCCTTTTTTGGCTTTCAAAAGAAGGGCCGCTCACAGGGCTATCGCCTGCGGCGCATGCGCCCTGTTCGCTGCTGCTTTCTTTTTCCGGCTCACGCCGTTTTTTAAGGTCGTGGGATTTCATCCCACACCCTGCCAAGCCTTTTGAAAAAGGCTTGATCTAAAACTTTATCCGCCTTCGGCGCCGCGCCTCCACGGCTCACCTGGTGATCACATCGCCCCACATAGCGCCGGCGGCTTTCACCAGGTCCTGAGGAGACAAGCTCAGCTGCAAGCCCCGCTTTCCTCCGCTGACGTAGATGATCTCTTTGTCTCGGACGCTTTCGTCCACCACGGTGGGAAAATGCTTTTTCATCCCCAGGGCGGTACAGCCGCCACGGATATATCCCGTGGTGGAAAGCAGATCCTTCACGTGGAGCATTTCCAGGGATTTCTCCCCCACCAGCATGGCCGCTTTCTTCCGGTCCAGTTCCTCATCCACCGGCAGCACAAACACGTAATGCCCCCCGCTTTTCCCGACGGTCACCAGGGTCTTACACACCAGATGAGGCGGCAGTCCCAGCAGCTTCGCTACCTCCAGGCCGTCGGTGAACTCCTCACAGGGGTAGGTGTGGGCCTCATAAGGGATCTTCATTCGGTCCAGAAGCCGCAGAGCGTTTGTTTTTTCCATTTTCCCTTTTGACATTATCCTTGGGTCTCTCCTTTGTCCTCCAACAAGGTGATAGTCACTTCGATCTCCTCGCCTTCACCCATGCCGTTGGCTGGGATCCGGTACAGAGTGACGGTTACCTGATCGCCCGGCGAATACCGCAGCAACAGGTTAGAAATATCCGAAAGCTCTTGGACCGGCTCTCCGTCCAGGGCGACGATAATATCGTCCACCTGGGCATCCGTACCGGCAAAGGCGCTGTCCTCGTCAATGGAGGCGATCATGAAGCCTCGGGGCAAACCGTAGAAGGAAGACTGAGCGGAAGTCACGTCATAGCCGGTAATGCCCAACCGCACACGGCCTTCCACATAGCCGCCGGAAAGCAGCTGATCCAAAATATCCTTGGCTTTGCTCACCGGGATGGCGAATCCCATACCCTCATAGCCTTCGGTGATGATCTTGGAGGAGTTGATGCCCACCACCTGGCCGTACATATTCACCAGGGGGCCGCCGGAGTTGCCGGGGTTGATAGCAGCGTCAGTCTGGATGAAGGTCATGCCTTCCTCGCTGTAATTCTGCACCGCCCGGTCCAAACCGGAGATGATGCCCCGGGTCAAAGAGCTGGCAAAACGTTCGCCGCCGGGGTTACCAATGGCCAGCACCCACTCGCCAATGGAAAGCTCTTCGGCGTCGCCGAATTCCGCGGGGGTGAAATTGTGATCGTTGGTCTTAATCACTGCCAGGTCGGTGGTGCGGTCGGTGCCCACCACCACAGCGTCGTACTGCTGACCGTCATAGGTGGTCACAGTGACCAGCACATTTTTGGTGTTCAGCACCACATGGGAATTGGTGATGATATATCCATCGGAAGTGGCGATGATCCCCGTACCAGAACTATCGGTGCTTTCCCCGTCGTAGGAGGCGGTGATAGCCACGGTGGACTTCACCACTTTGTCATAAACTTCCTGAGCGTCCATGGGATCGCCCTGGGGCTTTTTCTGAATGAGGATCCCCTCTGTATTGGGGGTGACATCCACATCGGGCTGCTCCACCTGGGGAGCAGATTCCTCCTCTTCCTGAGTGGGGCTCTGGGATTCCGCGGGGCTTTCGGGCAGGGTTTCCACCAGGGACTGACCCCATCCCGGTCCGGCCACCGCCCAGCTGATGACAAAGGCGGAGAAGCCGATCACCGTACCCGCCACCAACGCGGAGGTGATCCACAGGAACACTTTCAGTCCCCGGGACATCTTTTTCCTGGGAGGATTGACCGTCTGCCCCATGGGAGAATACCCTTGCCAAGGCTGTTGGGGCTGGCCATAGGGCGGGGGATTCTGCTGAGCATAGGGCGGATACCCCCAGCCCATCCAGGGAC
>HF972625.1:15152-18357 GCA_000432995.1 Clostridium sp. CAG:1013 | reverse complement strand
GGGGGGAATACCCCTGCCAAGGCTGCTGGGGCTGCTGAGGCGGGACCGCCGCCTGCTCGCCCTGGGGATACTCCGGCTCCTTCACGTCGGGCACGGGAGTCTCCACCGGCTGGGTAGTTTCTTCCTGGGGAGGAAGTTCTTGGTCAGAGGGCGCAGCCGGTTCCTGAGTTTCTGCCTGCTGCTCTTCCTCCTGGGAAAGTTCCTCACGTTTCTCCAGAGGCTGTTCCACCTGTGGTTCCTGCTGGAGGGGAGTTTCCTGGGCCTCCGGAGTTTGCTCCGTCTGAGGCGCGCCCTGGAGCTCCTGCTGGGGCTCTTCCTGGGTGGGGAACTCATTCTTCTGATCGTCCGTCATCTTCTGTACTCCTTTCGGCTTCCGGTTCGTCAGTCTTTTTGGACTTGGAACGGAAACTGATGTCTTTGGTCTTAAACGAGCCTGTATCTTTTAGCTTGAACGAGCCGGTGTCTTTCAGCTTGGGAGCCTCCTGAGGCTTTGGGATGTAAAACTCAAACCGGCAATACTGCCCCACCACAGAGCTGACAGAGATATCTCCTCCGTGGAGCTTCAAGATGGTGCGCACGATATAAAGTCCCAAGCCCATGCCGTTTTTGTCCCGGCTGCGGGATTTGTCTGTCTTGTAGAACCGCTCGAAAATCATGGGCAGTTCTTCGGGAGCGATACCCTGTCCACTGTTCTCGATGGACACCGTAGTGCGATCAATGCTGTCGGTGACCAGCACGGAGATGTAACCCTGGGAGTTGGTGAACTTCACCGCGTTCTCGATCAGGTTGTACACCACCTGATGGAGCAGGTCCTGGTCGCCCCAGACCATTTGAGGCTGAGCCTCTTCCAAGCCCCGGATCTCGATTTTCTTTTCGTCGATGCTCTGCTCGAAGGTGAGCAGCGTGGTGACCACTGTATGGGTGATGTCGAAGTGGGAGGGATGGAGTTTCATCTCTCCGCTGTCGATACGGGACAGGTCCAGCATGGATTTCACCAGCCGGGAAAGCCGCTTCACCTCGTCGGAAACGATGTGCAGGTACTTGTCAGCCTGTTCCCGGGGGATGGTGCCGTCCAAAATGCCGTCGATGAACCCGGCGATGGTGGTCATGGGGGTTTTCAGCTCGTGGGACACGTTGGCGATAAAGCTGCGCCGGGTGCCCTCGGAGTTGGAGAGAGAATTGGCCATGTTATTGAAGGAGATGGCCAGCTGACCCAGCTCATCCCCGCTGGTGACAGGCACCCGCACGGAGAAATCCCCTCCGCCAAAGCTGCGGGCCGCGGCGGACATCTGCCGCAAAGGCTTCACCAGCCGGTAAGCGAAGGCGCCCACCACGCAGAAGGTGACGCCCAGGGCGGCTGCTGCCGCAACCAGGAACATCTGGATGGCCTCTCCCTGGAAGGCGCCCACTGTGGCGGCGCTGGTGGTGGCAAACACTGCTCCCACGCACTTTTCCCCGCCGTCGGCGTACATGGGCACGCCGATGATGTAGAAGGGCCCTTGATACAGCCCGCCGAAGGTATTCCGGCTCTCATACAGCCCCTGAGCCGCCTGAGCTACGGTCTGCTTCGGCACTGCCTTGGGGGAAGTGAGCTTGCTGTTGGAGTAGTTTCCCAGAAGAATGTTTCCCTCCAGGTCGGTGATGAAAATGTCCGCGTCGATGCTGTTGGAGAAGGTGTCGATGAACCCCTTCAAAACCGTAGTTTGCAGCTCGTAGCTGTCCTCGCCGGTCTTGGTGAGGAACACGCTGGACATATCCGCGATGGAATTGGCGTTTTTGGTCAGCAGCTCCTTTTTCTCATCCCGCCAATACTGAGAGAAAAAGACCATCATCACGCTGCCCAGCATGATAAAGCTGAGCACCACGATGGCCATGGTGATGGCCAGATATCTAGTGAAAATACTTTTTTGCATGGTTCGCCTTTCCCCACCTATCCAGGGGACTTATTCCTTGACCTCGAACTTGTAACCCACGCCCCACACGGTTTTCAGCGCCCATTTGTCGGAAGCGCCTTCCAGCTTTTCACGCAGGCGCTTCACGTGAACGTCCACCGTGCGGCTGTCGCCGTAGTAGTCAAATCCCCATACCTCATCCAACAGCTGATCCCGAGTGAACACCCGGTTGGGATTGGACGCCAGATGGTAGATCAGTTCCATCTCCTTGGGAGGCGTGTCCACCTGGACGCCATTCACCTTCAGCTCGTAATTGGTCAGGTTGATGGACAGGTTCTCGTAATTGACCACCTTACTCTGTTCCTTATCCTCGCTGTGCTTGCCGCTGCGGCGAAGCACGGCGTTGATCCGGGCGATGACCTCCTTGGTCTCAAAGGGCTTCACCACATAGTCGTCGGCGCCCAGCTCCAGGCCCAGCACCTTGTCGAACACCTCGCCCTTGGCCGTCAGCATGATGATGGGCCGGGAGGATTTTTTCCGGATCTCACGGCACACCTGCCAGCCGTCCAAGCCGGGCAGCATGATATCCAGCAGGATCAGGTCGGGGTTTACGGTATCAAACATTTTCAAGGCGGTCTCACCGTCGTTGGCGATGGAGGCCTCGAAACCTTCCTTTTCAATATAGAGCCGCAGAAGTTCGCAGATATTCGTATCGTCATCCACGATCAAAATTTTTCCAGAGGCCATTTGAAAAGACCCTCCTTTTTTCATAATTTCACCCAATTTGGGTACTATTCCCCAATTATGATTTTTATTGTACCTGCTAACTGTGGCGAAAGCAAGAAAAAGAGATGAAGAATTTGTGAAACCACCCCCTCTTCCAAAAACCCGGGCGGTTTTTTGTGGTATTTTCCTGACCTCAGCCTCTTGCCTTTTTCCGGAAAATATGATAAAATCTCCTCACTTTAGCACGTGTATGCGTTAAAGCATGTCAGCTTTAAAGCAATAAACTAAAAGGATGTGGACCATGTGAGCAAAGAACTGACCATATGGGTGGTCATTGGGGTGTACGCTCTGTTCATGCTGGGAATCGGCATTTGGTATTCCCGCAAGGGCACGGATATGTCCGGCTTCACCGTGGGAGGACGCAGCGCCGGGGCGTGGATCTCCGCCCTCTCCTACGGCACGGCCTATTTCTCCGCGGTGATGTTCATCGGCTATTCCGGCGGCTCCGGGTGGAACTACGGCCTGTGGAGCGGCCTGGTAGGCCTGGGCAACGCGGTGTTCGGCACCCTGCTGGCCTGGCTGGTGCT
>HF972625.1:14503-15119 GCA_000432995.1 Clostridium sp. CAG:1013 | reverse complement strand
GCACCCGTGACCTGACCCGCCGCCACGACATCAAGTCCATGCCCCAGCTCTTTGAAAAGCGCTTTCTAAGCCCGGGGATGCGGCTGTTTTCCAGCGTGGTCATCTTCCTGTTCCTCATTCCTTACTCCGCTTCCGTGTACAAGGGACTCACCAGCGTGTGCTCCGTGATCCTGGACATCGACGAGCAGGCCTGCATGATTATCATCGCCATTGCCTCTGCTCTGGTGCTGGTGCTGGGGGGCTACATGGCCACCCTGAAAGCGGACTTTGTCCAGGGCTTCGTGATGATGATCGGCGTGGCGGCTCTGATCGTACTGGTGGTGCGCTCCTCTCAGGTGGGAGGCCTGACCACGGGTCTCTCCCGGATGATGGACTACATGAAGTCCCACGAGATGATGCCTCTGTCCAGTTCCTCGGCGGTGGCGCTGATCTCCACCATCCTGATGACCAGCTTCGGCACCTGGGGTCTGCCCCAGATGGTCCACAAATACTACGGCATCCGGGATAAGCGGGAGGTGCGCCGGGGCGTGGTGATCTCCACCTTCTTCTCCCTGCTGGTGGCGGGGGGCGGCTACTTTATCGGCTCCTTCTCCCACCTGTTCTTCGGGGAGACCAT
>HF972625.1:5569-14445 GCA_000432995.1 Clostridium sp. CAG:1013 | reverse complement strand
TGCTCAACACCGCCGGGCTGCCCAACCTGCTCATCGGCGTGATTTTGGTGCTGCTCATCTCCGCTTCCGTGTCCACCCTGTCCAGCATCACCCTCACCGCCTGCTCCACCATGTCCATGGACCTGATCAAGGCCAGCTGGCTTAAAGGCCTGGGGGAGAAAACCCTGGCCACCATCACCCGGCTGCTGTGCCTGGCTTTTGTGGTCCTGAGCTACCTGATCGCCAACTACCCCACTCCCATCCTGGAGATGATGTCCTACTCCTGGGGTATTTTGTCGGGCTCCTTCCTGGCTCCCTACCTGCTGACCCTCTACTGGAAGGGCCTGAACCGTGCGGGAGCCTGGGCCGGGATGCTGGGAGGCTTTCTCACCGCTTTCCTGCCCGCGGCGGCTTCGGGGTTCACCACCCCCAACGGTCCCCTCTACGCCTGCCTGGCCATGGGGATCTCCTTCCTGCTGTGTCTGGTGGTCAGCCCCGTGGCCCGGAAACTGGGCTGGGCCGCTGGTCAGAGAAACGACGGGTTTTATCAGAAAAAAGAAAAAGGGAGAGCTTAAGGCTCTCCCTTTTTTGTCAGTATACCAGTTCCATCCCTTGGGGAACGATCTCCAATTCCAACTGCTCCTCGCCGGGGGCGTATTCCCCGTCCAGAGACCAGGGGAAGGGCTGGGGACAGAGGAAAGTGACCTTTTTTACCGAGCGTTGGATCACCATGTCCCCCTGAAGCCGTCCCTGACCCATCATCTGGGCGATCTGGCCCATTTCCAGGGGATTTTTCGGCATGCGTACCAGGGTCAGCTCCAGCAGGCCGTCGTCCAGACAAACCTGTTCCGAATCCAGCTTCAGCACGCCTCCCAGGGAGGTGGAATTGCTCACCGCCCCGAAGAAAAACTCCCCTTCAAAGCGTTCCTCCTCGGTTTCCACGGTGGCGGCACAGGGCCGGACAAAGGGCAGTTCCTTGGCTCCTTCCAGCACATAGGCCAGATGCCCCAAAGCCGCTTTCATGCCCTGATCCGCCTTGTAGGAGGACTGGGTGAAGGCCCCGAAGGAGGCCACGTACAGAAAACGCCTGTCCTGGAACCTGCCCAGATCCAGCTGGTGAGGGATGCCGTTCAGAATCTGCTCCGCCGCCTTGGGAGGCTCCTTAGCGATTCCCAGGGAGCTGGCGAAATCGTTGGTGGTACCCATGGGGATATACCCCAGAGGGAGCTTCGTCCCCAACTGAGCCAAAACGTTCACCGCGAAGCTGAGAGTGCCGTCACCCCCGCAACACACCAACCGGTCCGGCTGCTGCTGGACGGCCTTTTCCAGAAAATCCCGGGCCTCCTCCACGGTGTCCGTATAAGCTGCCCGAACCCGGGCGCCTCCTAGGGCGAACACACGCCGGATCCGCTCTCCGTTCTCCCGAGCGTGCTGACGCCCTGCCCGGGTATTGATCATGATCCAAACTTCCATAACTCACTCCTTGGACTGGGAGGCGGTCACCAACAATTTAGCGCAGAGGTCCACGCCCAGCAGGCCGCTGTCCAGCACCATGTGATAGCCTTCCCTTTCCCGCCAATTCAAACCTGTGTTGGCATGGTAAAAATTGGACCGCCGGTGGTCAAACCGGTGAAGCACTGCCGCGGCCTGCTCTTCCGGGATATGGTACTCCTCCACCGCCCGGCGCAGACGCTCCTGGCGATTGGCGTGAATGAACACGCTGAGCACGTCCTGCCGCTCTCGGAGCACCCAGCCGGCGCACCGCCCCACAATGACGCAGGGCCCTTGCTGGGCCAGCTTCTGGATGATCTGCCCTTCCAGCAGGTTCAGCTGGTCTGTCTGGGAGATCTGAGGCAGCTGGCCCCCGGCAGTCTTTGCCATGGCCACCAGGGAGTACAGCAGGGAATTGGTATCCGTCTCTTCCAGATGCTCGATATATTCCGGGGTGGTGCCCCCTTCTCTGGCGGCCATTTCCAGGATCTCCCGACCGTAAACAGGGATCCCTAAAGCTTCCCCGGTAAGTTTTCCCACCTGGGAGCCGCCGCTGGCGTACTCCCGCTCAATGGTGATGATATGATATCCTTTCACGTTTATGCCCCCCTGTTCAGCCGGCCTGGGCGTCCGCGGTCTCAAACTGACTGTTATACAGCCCCGCGTAGAAGCCGCCCTTTGCCATCAGTTCCTCGTGGGTGCCTTGCTCCACGATGTCTCCGTCCTTCATGCACAGGATCAGATCCGCGCCCCGGATAGTGGACAGCCGGTGAGCAATGATAAAGCTGGTGCGGCCCTCCATCAGATTGTCCATGGCCTTCTGGATCAGCACCTCGGTGCGGGTATCCACCGAGCTGGTGGCCTCGTCCAGGATCATCACCTTGGAGTCCGCCAGGATGGCCCGGGCGATGGTGAGCAGCTGCTTCTGGCCCTGGGACACGTTGGAGGATTCCTCGTTGAGCTCCATCTGGTATCCTCCGGGCAGAGTATGGATGAAGTGGTCCGCCTGGGCCATCTTCGCCGCTTCCACCACTTCCTCGTCGGTGGCGGTCAGCTTGCCGTAGCGGATGTTCTCCATGATGGTGCCGCTGTACAGCCAGGCATCCTGCAAGACCATACCGAACTGGCTTCTCAGATCCTGCCGGGAGAAATCGGTGATGGGATGGCCATCGATGGTGATCTGGCCACCCTTCAGGTCGTGGAACCGCATCAGCAGCTTCACCATGGTGGTCTTGCCAGCACCGGTGGGGCCTACGATCGCCACTTTCTGGCCCGCCTTCACTTTGGCGGAGAAGTCGTGGATCACCAGGCTGTCGCTGTCCTCATAGCCGAACTGCACATGGTCGAACACGATCTCCCCCTGGATGTCCAGGTCCTTGGTGGAAACTTTGGGCTCCTCGCCCGCTTCTTCCTCCTCGTCCAGGAACTGGAAGATCCGCTCGGCGGCGGCCACGGTCATCTGGAGCTGATTGGAGATGTTGGCCATCTGGGTAATGGGCTGGGTAAAGCTGCGCACATACTGGATGAACGCCTGGATACCACCGATGGTCATGGTGCCGCCGGCAGCCATGGAGGCTCCCACCATGCAGATGACCACATAGCCCAGGTTGCCCACGAAGTTCATCACGGGCATCATCAGGCCGGAGAGGAACTGGGACTTCCACCCGGCGCTGTACAGCTTCTGGTTTTCCTTGTCGAATTCCTCTACCGTCTCCTTCTCCCGGCCGAAAGCCTTCACGATCAGGTGGCCGCCGTACATTTCCTCCACCTGGCCGTTGACGGAGCCCAGGTAATTCTGCTGGGCCTTGAAGTGCTTCTGGGAGAACTTGACGATCACCATGACGAACACCAGCGACACGGGGATGATGCACAGGGCCACCAGGGTCAGCTGCCAGCTGATGGACAGCATCATGATGAGCACGCCCACCAGGGTACACACGGAGGTGATCATCTGGGTGATGCTCTGGTTTAGGGAGTTTGTCAGGGTGTCCACGTCGTTGGTGATCCGGGAGAGCACGTCGCCCTGGCTCACCCGATGGAAATAGGACAGGGGCAGTCGGTTGATCTTTTTCTCAATGGCGTCCCGCAGGCCGTAGGAAACGTCCGCGGTGACTCCCGCCATGATGAATCCCTGGGCGTAGGAAAAGGCCGCGCTGAGCAGGTAGATGCCGCCCAAAATCAGCAGCACCGTGCCGATGTAGCCAAAGTCCACGCCGCCTTCGGCCCCTGTAATAATACGCATCAGGCCTGCCGCCAATTCATCGGTAGCCTTGGCCAGCACCTTGGGACCGGCAATGGAGAACACCGTGGAGCAGGCCGCGAATACCATGACGAAGATCATGGGCAGCCAGAAGGGACGCAGGTAGGAGAGCAGCTTTTTGGAGCTGCCTTTGAAGTTCTTCGCTTTTTCCCCCATCATCATGGGGCCGTGACCGGGCCCGGGGCCCATGCCCCGGCGGGGGCCGCGTCTGGGTTCACTCATTCCAATTCCTCCTTTTGCAGCTGGCTTTCAGCGATCTCCCGGTATTCCGGGCAGTTTGCCAGAAGTTCTTTATGGGTGCCCTTACCCACCATCCGGCCCTGGTCCAGCACGATGATCTGCTGGGCATGGAGGATGGTGCTCACCCGCTGGGCCACGATCAGCACCGTGGCGCCGGCGGTATCTTTTGCCAGGGCTTTCCGCAGAGCCGCGTCGGTCTTGAAGTCCAAAGCGGAAAAGCTGTCGTCAAAGATGTAGATAGGCGCTTTCCGGGTGAGGGCCCGGGCGATGGACAGCCGCTGCCGCTGGCCGCCGGACACGTTGGTGCCGCCCTGGGCGATGGGAGATTCCACTCCCTCCTCCATGGCATTTACAAAGTCGGAAGCCTGGGCGGTAGAGAGGGCTGCTTGCAACTCTTCCTCGCTGGCGTCCTCCTTGCCGTACTGCAGGTTGGAGGCCACGGTGCCGGAGAAGAGCATACCCTTCTGGGGCACGTAGCCGATCATCTCCCGCAGATCCTTCTGGGATAGATTCCGCACGTCCACCCCGTCGATGGTGATCTGCCCACCGGTCACGTCGTAGAACCGGGGGATCAAGTTCACCAGGGTGGATTTGCCGGAACCGGTGGCCCCGATAAAGGCTGTGGTCTCACCAGGCTTGGCGGTGAAGGAGATATGCTCCAGCACGTCGCTGTCCGCGTTGTGGTACCGGAAGGACACGTCCTTGAACTCCACCAGACCCTTGGGCTCCTGGATAGTCTCCGGCTTTTCGGGGTCCCGGATGGACAGGGGAGCGTCCAGCACCTCTTTGATACGCCCGGCGGACACGCTGGCCCGGGGCACCAGGATGAAGATCATGGCGATCATCAGAAAGGCCATGATGATCTGCATGGCGTACTGGATAAAGGCCATCATGTCGCCGATCTGCAGAGTGCTTTCCGCGATGGCGTGGCCTCCCACCCAGACAATCAGAATGGACAGCAGGTTCATGACGAACATCATTCCGGGCATCAGGCCGCTCATTACCCGCTGGACGAACCGGTTGGTCTCCATCAGGTCACGGTTGGCCTTGTCGAACCGGCGCTCCTCGTAGCCCTCGTTGCCGAAAGCCCGGACCACCATCATGCCGGAAAGATTCTCCCGGCTCACCAGGTTCAGCCGGTCGATCAGCTTCTGCAAGGCCTTGAACTTGGGCAGAGCCACGCCCAAAGCCACCGCGATGAAGCCCACCAGCACCACCACCGCCAAAGCGATGAGCCAGCTGAGGGAAACGCTCTTTCCCACAGCGAAGATGATGCCGCCGATGCCCATAATGGGCGCGTAGCAGATCATCCGCACGCCCATGGTGATGAGCATCTGCACCTGCTGCACGTCGTTGGTGGTACGGGTGATAAGGGAAGCGGTGGAGAACTTATCAAACTCACCGCTGGAAAAACTCTCCACCTTGGAGAACAGGTCGTGACGCAGCCGCTTGCCTACGGTGGCAGCCATGCGGGCGGAGAAGAAGCCCACCAGCACGGTGGCGATCACACCCAGCAGAGCCACGCCCAGCATTTGCAGTCCCTTCATCCAGATGTAGCCCGTCTGGATGGCGTGAGTGTCCACACCCAGCTCCTCATAGAACAGCTTGGTCATGGTGACGCCCACCTGACTGCCCATCATGGAATCACTGGCCGCCGCCTGGGTACGGGCTTCCTCCAGGCTCTCCTGGGGCACCATGTTCAGCAGGGGCAGGAGCTCATACAGTTTGTCCATGCTCACGCTGTCCAATCCCTGGGAGAAATCCATGGATCCTCCAGCGCTTTCCTGGGCGTTCTCTTCCTGGGAGGTCCCAGTCTCGCCGGCTGTGTCGTCGGGCAGCATGTCCATGGTGACCGACGGATCCTGCTCACCGGTGTAACCATCCGTACCGTCCCCGTAGACCGGTTCCTGGGTCTCGTAAAGGGTGGGGTCCTCCTCAGAACGGGCCTGGGGCATCATGTCACCTTCCGTCTGAGGCATCTCCCCCTCCGGGTAGGCGCCTTCCATGCCCGTCATCCCGCCGGGATACTGGCTCTGGGCCAGGCTTTGAGCCGCCTGCTCCAATTCGCCGCTCTCTCCTGCCTGCTGCAAGTACAGCAGCATGGTGTAGCTTGCCCGGCCATAGGCACCGCCCAAGGTTTCCAATTCCTCCTCGGTAAGGTCGTCCCGCTGAATGCAGATGGCCTCATCACGCACCAGAGGATACTCTTCCGCCAGACGCTGGGCCTCACTGCTGCCCGGCTCAATGGTGTAATAGCCTTCCTCCAGCACTGTTTGATCCTCCGCCGAAGCGAAGGCGGAAAGAAGATCCAGCCCTTCCTTGCGCAGGGCGCTGGGAGCCCCTTCCTCGATGCCGCTCTGTTGGATGCCCACATTGACCATGTCACTCATCAGATTGGGCAGGCTCAGGTCACACATGGCCTGGCCGAACAGCAGCGCCAAACACAACAATAGAATGCCCACAAAGGGCTTTAAATACCGCGCTACCAGCTTCACAAGCGCTCCTCCTTTTCCTCTTCTGTGATCCGCTCCGAAAGGTTCTTCATCTCACTGAGATTTTTCGTCATCTTCTCCACCATGGAGTAAAACGCCGCTGCCTCTTCCCGGGTGATATCCCGGCACAACTGCGCGAAAAACTCCTTGCGGGTCTCCACCAGCTTTTCCACGATGGCCTGGGCAGGAGGCAACAGCCGCAGCCGCACTACCCGCCGGTCCTGCTTATCTTGACAGGCTTCCACGAAGCCACGCTTCACCAACTGGTCTACCGCTTTGCTCACCAGGGAACGAGGCATCCCCCGCACCCGGCTGATGTCCCGGGCGGTATCAAAGGTCCCACGCTGCAAAAACAACAGCACCTCTATCTCATTTTGGGTGAGTCCCGCATCCCCCACGGCTTCCCGCAAGGCTGTGCGCACACTGCGCCGCACCCGCATCATCACCACCGTAAGGTTTTCCTCCATGCCTCCCGGCATGGTCTTGGGTCTTTCTCGCTGCTCCACCGGCTCAAACTCCTTTCGTTACGAATTGTTTCTTTTTGAACTTTTCGCAAAGTGAATTATATCACCGGCCTCCCAGGGTGTCAACCGATCCCCTAAGGGTTTAAAAAAACGTTTACATTTTCCCAAAACAAACAGTTAGACCTCATTCTCCCCGATTTCTTTTCTGAAAAAACTGGACAAACTACTTCACATGGAAAGAACTTTCGCCGGGGAAAGCCTTGCCTTTTGGCCCCAAACACCGTATGATGAAAAGAAGAAGAAAGGAGTGGGCAACCACATGAAATATTACGCTGGCATCGACGTAGGAGGCACCAAGGTGGCCATAGGGATCTTCGGCGAGGACAAGACCCTTTTGGGCAAGCGGAAATTCCCCTCGGATCCGGAACTTTCCGGGGAAGAATTCTTCCAGCACACCGTATCCGTTTTGAAAGACTTGCTGGAGGAGCTGTCCCTGCCCCTTTCCGGCCTTTCCGGGGTGGGAGTGGGTCTGCCCTGCATGGTGCGGTATCCTCAAGGGGAAGTGGTGATCTGCGCCATGCTCCCCGCCCTCAACGGTTTTGGGGTGAAAGCCTGCCTGGAAGGGCTGCTGCCCGGCGTTCAGGTGGAAGTGGACAACGACGCCCACTGCGCCGCCCTGGCGGAATCCCGCCACGGAGCGGGGATAGGCCGGCCTCACATGCTCTACTGTCCGGTGAGCACAGGGCTTTCCTCGGGAATCATTATTGACGGGCGGCTGTTCCGGGGCAGCAACGGCTTTGCCGGGGAAAGCGGCCACACTGTTCTGACTCCCGGGAAAGGGATCCCCTGCGGCTGCGGCAACCAGGGCTGTGTTCAGTCCTACTCCTCCGGGGGGATGATCGTACGGCACATCCGGGAGTGGATCGCTCAGGGAGAGACCACTCTGATGACCCAGCTGGCAGGCTCTCCGGAAAAGATCGACGCCCGGCACCTGGAAATGGCGGCCCGAGCCGGGGATGCCATGGCGCTGCGGGCGCTGGATCAAATGGCGCTGTATCTGGGGGTGTGGGTATTCAACCTGTACATGACCCTGAACATTGACTGTTTCGTGTTTGGCGGCGGACTGGTGAACATGGGAGACCTGCTGTTTGGCCGGGTGCGAAAGGTATTCGACTCCTACCGGCACACGGACGAGAAGGTGAATTTCCTGTTCGCTCAGTGCGGCCAAGACGCGGGCATTCTGGGAGCCCTGGAACTCCTCTTCTAGGGGTTGCACCCCGGGCAAGTCGCGTTTTTTGGCAGCTCGCTTCGCTCGTGCTGTGCTAGACGTTGCCTCGCGTCCGCGACAATAGTTTCGCGGATGCAAACCACTTAGACATAAAAAAAGCCTGGAAAACAGCTGTTTTCCAGGCTTTTCTCGTATCTTTTAAAACAATTAGGATTTACTTAGTCAGTTTGTAGACCGCCGCTCCGTGAGGATTCAACCGAGCGCTCACTTTGCCGTCCACGGTGCCTTTGTCTTCCCCGGACCACAGATCTCGCACATGGTACTCCCCGGAAAGTTCCAATTCCTGGAAACAGGCGGTGATCTCTTTTTCCTCATCTGACAAATTAAACAGCGCCACGTACACTCCGCCGTCCTGGCTGTCCACACTCTTCCAGGCGCAGGCCGTCCCAGTGCGATACACCTGATGGGCGTCCCTTCCCTGTTGGTTCATCCGCAGGATGTCCCGGTTGGTCAGCAGGGACAAGGTGAACTCGTCATTGTCCCGCATTTCACCGCCCATAATCAGCGGTGAACGGAAGATTCCCCACAAGCTCATCATGGTGATCTGCTCGTCCTTGGTGAACTGGGTCCAATCCTCTCCCCGCTCGTAGCCCAGGGGTCCGGTCCAGCCCTTCAAATACACCCGGATGCGCCCCAGGGGCAGCATATCACAGTCCGGCCAG
>HF972625.1:841-5528 GCA_000432995.1 Clostridium sp. CAG:1013 | reverse complement strand
TGCCGCTCCCAGACCTCGCACCGCTCGAACATAGCCAACAACAGATCCCACCGGTCCCAAAAATCGTCGGTAATCCGCCACATATTGGCGTTTTGCCGCAGATGCCACGCCTTTTCGATCACCGCCGGTCCCGGGGACAGGCTGAGCACCATATCCCGGCCGCACCGGTCAATGGCTTTCCGGATCATCTCGATCTCTTTCTCTGCGGAGTAGGGATCGTTGGGGTAGGCGTTGGTATTGCAGATGTCGTCCACTTTTACAAAGTCCACGCCCCATGCAGCGTACAACTCAAAAATGGAATCGTAATAGGCCTGGGCTCCCTCTTTGGAAGCGTCCACGCCGTACATGTCGGTGTTCCACTTACAGACAGAAGCGCTGGAAGCGATCTTGTCGCAGGTGGTATCCGTGCCCTTCACCGGCAGATGCTGATGCACCGCCTGCCGAGGCACGCCCCGCATGATGTGGATGCCGAATTTCAGACCCATGCCGTGGATCTTCTCCGCGATAGGGCCGAACCCTTTCCCGCCCGCCGCGGAGGGGAACCGCTCCGGCGCGGGAAGCTGCCGGCCGTACTCGTCCAGAGTCAGCCAGGCAAAGGGCACATAATAAGGGCTGATTTTTCCCGCGTTGGGCTCGCTCCACTGGATGTCGCATACCACGTATTCCCAGCCGAATTCCTTCAAATGGTCCGCCATATACTGGGCGTTGCCCAAAAGCTGTTCCTCATTGACCGCGGGACCGTAACAGTCCCAGCTGTTCCACCCCAAAGGGGGAGTCAGCGCCACTTGATCCTTTTTCACGAAAACTGCCTCCTGCTCTAATTTATACGGAGACCCGTTCCACCAGGTTCCAATCCAGCACCAGGCTCTGTTCTTCCCGGCCGCCCATCATGGAGATGAGCTTCCGGGCGGCGCTGGCGCCCAAACTTTCCTTCAGATGATCGAAAGAGGTGAGTCCGGCGGCAGCCAACTCTCCCAGCGGACTGTTATCAAAGCTGATGATAGCCTTGTCCTCCGGCACCTTGATGCCGTGGGTGGCAAAGGCCCGTTCCAGCTTCACGGCCACCTCGTCGTTGTAGCACACCACGGCGGTGCACTGGGACAGTTTTTCCAGCAGTCGGGTAACACCATACTCGTCGGTGAGCAGGTTCTCCCGGGTCTCTGAATTGAACCAGGTCACCCACTGATCCTGGAAAGAGAGCCCGTTTTTCAAAAGGGCTCTGGCGTAGCCGTCATACCGGCCCAGGCCCTGCATATCGTCGCTTTTAAAGATGCCCCCGATGTTCCGATGGCCTCTGGCCACCAGGTATTCCACCGCGTCAAAGCCGCCCTGGCGATCGTTCATGGTGACGGACACGCAGTCCCGCAGGGCAGGGTAATACCCATTGAAGAACACCACCGGAATGCCCATTTCCCGCAGCTTTTCGTACAGGGGCAGATTGGGGTTGGGCAGAGCGCTCTTGGTACCCTCCACGATGAGCCCATCGATCTGTTTTTCCATGTACTCTTCCAGGATGCGCCGCTCGTTGTCCACCCGGTTAGCGGTAGCGGAAAGCATGGGGAAAAAGCCCTGCTCCGAGAGCTCTCCCTCGATGCCCCGGAGGATGGAGGGGAAAATATACTCGCTGATGTAGGTGGCGATGACTCCCACGGTCCAGGTGCGCCGCCGCTTGGGCTCCACCTTGTGAACGTAGGTGCCGCTGCCCTGCCGCCGCTGGATATAGCCCTCCTGCTCCAGCAGGGAAAGGGCCTGGCGCACCGTCTGGCGGCTGATGCCAAAGCTCTCGGCCATCTCGTTTTCCCCGGGCAGCCGTTGGCCGTCCTGGTACACTCCCTGAACAATATCCTCTTTCAGCTTGTCAAACAGTTGGACGTACTTCGCTTTTTCTCTCATAGCTTTCCCTCTTCAGCTCCGCGGCGCGGACAGGACTCTGCTCAAAGTTGTACTTACATTTTACGGAATCCTAAGGCAGATGTCAAGGCAGCAGGGAAAAGAATCCCGGGTTTTCCCGGTATTTTCTGGGGAAATTTACTCGCTCCGGCTGGCCATCACTTCCTGGACCCTCTGATGGTACGAAGGGCAGGCCTTTTTCAAAGACACGGGCCGTCCCGACTCTCCCAGGAAGCAGTGCTCTGTCCGTCCCTCACAGCGGAGGGTGCCGGTCTCCTTGTCCCGGACGATGTAACTGAAGGCGATGCGGGTGCCGGTGTAGCTCTCCACCTGAGTCTCGATGACCACCGTCTCCCCAAACCGGGTCATGGAGCGGTATTCCGCCTGGGCTTTCAGCACAGGACTCACCACGCCCAAAGCCTCCAACTGGGGATAGCCGAAGCCCTCTTCCTCCATCAGCCAGGTGCGGGCCTCCTCGAACCAGCGGATATAATTGGAATGATGGACACAGTCCATCCGGTCAGTCTCGTAATACTGCACTTTGTGCTCGTAAAAAACAGGCAGCATCTCTGTCTCTCCCTTCTGTGACTGAAATTACCTCTATTTTATCACGCCTTTTCCAAAATGGGGAGCTTCCAGGAGGATTTTTCCACATAGTCTCCCCCGCCCGGTGCATACCTTTTTCCAGAGGTTGGACACGGGGGAATATTGCTTTTTTCAACAGAAAATGCTATCATAACTCTGTACAGCATCTTAATGGAATCCAGATGGTATAAACTTAAGAAAGATTTTTAAAAATCCTTTCGTTCTTTGAATAATTCTGGAATTTTTTACACACACACTTCCGCCGGCAAGAGCCGCCCGCGGAAGGGGACCGCTTGGAAAGGATGATCGAGACAAAATGAAGATCGGTTTGGACGTGGGCTCCACCACCCTGAAATGTATGGTGTATGACCGGCAGGATCAGCCGGTATATCAGGAGTACGAGCGGCACTACTCCCAAATCGCAGAGAAGGCCTCCGGGATGCTCGCCCGCATCCAGGAAAAGTTCCCCCAGGAAAAGCAGGCGTTCCTCTGCGTTTCCGGTTCGGCGGGCATGGGCCTGGCAGAGGATCTGAACATCCCCTTCGTCCAGGAAGTGTACGCCACCCGGACCGCTGTGAAAAAGTACATACCTAACGCCGACGTGGTCATCGAGCTGGGGGGTGAGGACGCCAAGATCCTGTTCCTCTCCGGCTCCATGGAAGTGCGGATGAACGGCTCCTGCGCCGGCGGCACCGGCGCCTTCATCGACCAGATGGCCACCCTGCTGAACATCACCCCCACAGAGCTTAACGACATCGCCGGGGAGAGCCAGCGCTCTTACAGCATTGCCTCCCGCTGCGGCGTGTTCGCCAAAAGCGACATCCAGGCCCTTTTGAACCAGGGCGCTCAGAAAAACGATATCGCCCAGAGCATCCTCACCGCCGTGGTGAATCAGACCATTGCCGGTCTGGCCCAGGGCCGGGAGATCGAGGGCAACGTGGTATACCTGGGCGGACCTCTCACCTTCTTCTCCCAGCTGCGCTCCGCTTTCGACCGGATCCTGGGAGTGAAGGGTGTCTGCCCGGAAAACTCCCTGTACTATGTGGCGGCAGGCGCGGCCCTGGCCGGCACCGGAGAGGAATTCGACCTGGCCCAGATCACGGACCGGATCGCCCATTACAGCTCCAGCCACCACTATCAGAGCAGCGCCGCTCTGTTCCACGACGAGGAGGAGTATGAGGAATTCACCCTCCGCCATCAGAAGGACTCCGTCCCCACTGACGCCCCTCTGCTGGAGGATAAGATCGCCTACGTGGGCATCGACGCCGGCTCCACCACGGTGAAGGCCGTGGCTATCAACTCCAACGAGGAGATCATCTATTCCCGGTACCTGCCCAACTCCGGCAACCCGGTACCCCTGGCCAAGGACTTCCTCTCGGACCTGTATGAGAAGTTCCCCGGCATCCAGATCCGCTCCTCCGCCTCCACCGGCTACGGCGAGGAGATCATCAAGAACGCTTTCGGCCTGGACATGGGCGTGGTGGAGACCATCGCCCACTTTACCGCTGCCAAGAAATTCGAGCCCCAGGTGGACTTTATCATCGACATCGGCGGCCAGGACATCAAATGCTTTAAGATCAAAAACGGCACCATTGACAATATTTTCTTAAACGAAGCCTGCTCCTCCGGGTGCGGGTCCTTTTTGCAGACCTTTGCAGGCGCTCTGGGCTACCAGATGGCGGATTTCGCCAAACTGGGCCTGTTCGCCGACAGCCCGGTGGACCTGGGTTCCCGGTGCACCGTGTTCATGAACTCCTCCGTGAAGCAGGCCCAGAAGGACGGCGCCTCCATTGAGAACATCTCCGCGGGCCTGTCCATGAGCGTGGTGAAAAACGCCCTGTACAAGGTTATCCGCGTCACCGACGCCAAGAGCCTGGGGGATCACATCGTAGTCCAGGGTGGCACCTTCTTGAACGACGCCGTACTGCGGGCCTTCGAGAAGGAGATCGGCAAGTACGTGATCCGTCCCTCCGTGTCCGGACTGATGGGCGCGTACGGCGCGGCTCTCTACTCCAAGGAGAAAGGCCGGGGCCAGAGCGGAATCATCGGGCCGGAGGACTTGAAAAACTTCACCCACGAGGTGAAGGCCATCACCTGCAATGGCTGCGAGAACCACTGCCGCCTGACGGTGAACACCTTCGCAAACGGTGCCCGATACATCGCTGGAAACCGGTGCGACAAACCTCTGAAAAAGAACACCCCCACCGCTCAG
>HF972625.1:0-831 GCA_000432995.1 Clostridium sp. CAG:1013 | reverse complement strand
AACACCCCCACCGCTCAGTACAATCTGTATGACTACAAAAAGGAGCTTTTGGCCTCCTACGCTCCCTGTGAAGGCCCCCGGGGCACCATCGGCATCCCCATGGGCCTCAACATGTTCGAGCTGTTCCCCTTCTGGTACACCTTTTTCACCAAGCTGGGCTTTGGGGTGGTCCACTCCCCCGAGTCCGACCGGAAGCTGTACTTTAGAGGCCAGCATACTATCCCCTCGGATACGGTGTGCTATCCTGCCAAGCTGATGCACGGCCACATTGAGGCCTTGCTGGACATGAAGCCCGACGCTATCTTCTACCCCTGCATGAGCTACAACCTGGATGAGCATCTGGGAGACAATCACTACAACTGCCCTGTGGTGGCCTATTATCCTGAGGTGTTGGACGCCAACATCGCCGCCCTGGAGAATGTGAAATTCATCTACGACTACGTGGGTCTCCACCGGCGGAAGGATTTCCCCGGAAAGATGACCAACATTCTGTCCCGGTACTTTGATCCCATTCCGGAAAAAGAGGTGAAAGCCGCCTCTGACGCCGCCTACACGGAGTATTACGCTCACATGGAGCGGATCCACAAGAAGGGCCAGGAGTATCTGGCTCTGGCCAAGGAGCAGAACCTGCCGGTGATTATCCTGTCCGGCCGGCCCTACCATCTGGACAGCGAGATCAATCACGGCATTGACAAGCTGATCTGCGAGTGCGGCGCCGTGGTGGTGACGGAGGATTCCGTCAGCGAACTGGAAACCAAGTTCCCCACCGGGGTGTTGAACCAGTGGACCTACCATGCCCGGCTGTACGCCGCCGCCAAGTTCGTGGTGGAT
>HF972624.1 GCA_000432995.1 Clostridium sp. CAG:1013 | reverse complement strand
CTGGTGGACCCAAAGGGATTCGAACCCTCGACCTCTCGGATGCGAACCGAACGCTCTCCCAGCTGAGCTATGGGCCCGGATACACTGTTTCCTACAAAACAGCATATCTATTTTAGCACAAGGCAAACAGGTTGTAAAGCGTTTTTATGACTTTTTTGGCTTTTTGCTTCGGCCTTGGAACAGGTCAATGTGCATCCATTTGCCTCTGTAAAGGCGGATCATGAAGATCAAGCCGCGAGCGCAAAGCTCGGCAGCCATAGCCAGCCATACGCCGATCAGGCCAAGTCTGCCTACCAAAAGCAGGGACAAGGTGATGCGCACGCCCCACATGGTGGCAAGGTTGATGAAGAAGGGACCCTTGGAATCACCCGCGCCACGCAAAGCGCCCGACGCCACGATAGCCGCGCCGAAAAGGGGCTCTGCGAAAGCCACGATCCGCAGTACTTGGCTGCCCAGGTCGATGACCTCCGGATCGGAGGAGAAGATCTGGATCAGCTGGGGAGCGAAGAAGAACAGGACGCCCCCACCAAAGGTCATGATGACGATGCCCATCCAGCTGACGGTTCTAGCAAAGCGCTGGGCCAAGTCCTTGCGGCCTGCGCCCATGGCCTGGCCTACCAGAGTGGTGCCGGCCACTGCCACACCGGAAGCGGGCAGGTAGCTGATAGATTCCGCTGTCACTGCCAGATGGTTGGTGGCCACAGCCACGGTGCCGATACCGGCGATCAAAGCGGTGATGACGATCTGGGCAATGCTCAGGGTAGAACGCTCCAATGCCGCGGGCAGGCCCAGTTTCCAAGCGGTGAGCAGACAGATCCGCTCAAAGCCGTAACGCTTTTTCAGGCTGATCTGGATGGGGGACTTCTTCCGGAAAATCACCACCAGGAACATGCAGGCCACTAAAGCCGTGGAAAGTCCGGAGGCGAAAGCCGCGCCTCCCACGCCCCAGCCGGCACCCCAAACGAAGAACTCCCTGCCGAAAAGGACTACCGTCCGAGGAGAGTAGATGAACAGGGTGTTCAGGATGACGTTGAGCACGTTGATCATCACGTTGAGGATCATGGGGGTGCGGGTGTCACCGGAACAGCGGATAATGGCGCTGAACATGTTGGAGCCCAAGGTGAAGGGCATGGCGCAGGCGATAATGCGGAAGTAGAGGGAAGCATCCTCTCGGATGGCGGGATCCGCTCCCAGCATGGCGGGGAGGAAGAAGGACAGCACAAACGCGATGGAGCCCATCATGATCCCGAAAATGCCTACAAACCGCAAAGCCTGCCAGGTGACCCGGCGAGCGTCTTCTTGGCGGCCGGCGCCCAGGTGTTGTGCCACCTGCACGGAAAAACCGATGGCAGCCGCGTTAAAGAAGCCCTGGAACAGCCAGTTGGTGCTGGAAGTGACGCCTACAGCTGCCGTGGCTCCAGAGCCCAGGGAGCCCACCATGGCGGTATCCACGTACTGGACCAGGGTGAGCATGATCTGCTCGATGATAGCGGGCCAGGCCAGAAGCAGCACGGAACCCAGAGTCGCCCACAGATGGGGGATACCAGGAGAAGCTAGAGTGGCAGAGATCCGGTCGTTTACCTTCATAGCACGTAGTCCATGCAGGCACGGCCGTCAGGCTCCCGCAGCTCCGTGACGAATTTCCCGAAGGCTACATGAGCGGGATGCTTCTGATAGATCGCCAGTTCCTCCATGTTGTTGAACTTGGACACCAAGATGTAGTCGTAATTGGTGGGGGCAGCGCCCTCAGCGGCGAAATGAACCTCCATCTCCTGGATCTCAGGGATCTGGTCCTTTAAAGCCATCATCTTTTCTTTGGCTTCCCGAAGGTTTTCGGCCTTGGTCTTGCCGTTGGCGGACTCTTTGAACTTGAACATGACAATGTGTTGAATCATAATTGCTCAATCCTTCCTTCCCAAAATAAAATGTCCGAGACAGCACCATTTTAGCGCATTTGGGGGAAGATTGCAATCCCGCCCCCGTGGGAATTTGGGAGAAAAAAAGAGAAGCCCGCCGGCATCGGCAGGCTTCCGNNNCCCGCCGGCATCGGCAGGCTTCCGGAAAGACCTTAAGAATGGTCCTCTTCCCCGTGGAAAAAACGCTCGTTGTACAGGTAGGCGGGATCGTCCGGCTTAAAGGTCCCGGCTCGCCGGTTGTATTCCCGGGAGCGAGCGTGGTCTCCCATGCGGTAGTAGCAGACACACAACTGGATGCAGGGCAGATACCCGTAGCAGTCCGGGGAGACAAAAGCTCCTGACCGGTCCTCCCTGGGACGAGTAAGGGCGGTCTCGTACCAGAAGGCAGCAGTGGGATAATCCCCCCGCTGGAAAAACCAGCTTCCCAGATCGCAGCACAGTTCCGCTCGAGGCGGTCCATATCGGAGCGCCCTGGTCAAGGCGGAGAGGGCCAGATCCTCCTTCCCTTGGCGGAGATAGCTCTGGGCCAGGTCACGGCAGGCCTCCAGCTGGTTTTCCACCCAGCCTTTCCCCGAAGAGAGAAACTCCTCCCACAGCCCAGAGGCTTCCTCCTCACGGCCGTGGGAAGCCAGTTCCCGGGCGTAGTAGAACTGTTCCCGGGGTTCCAGCTCCTTCCCCTGGGACAACAGCCCCTCGAAGATCCGCAGGTTCCGGTCTGGGTCGCTGGGACGAGTCTTTCGGTGGGAGACGGCGGCCTTCTCCCAGTAGATCACATTCCCCACCGGGGGAATGGCTTCGTGGACCGCCCCTCGCCATTTCAGCCCGGAAAGCCGGCGGATCAGCCGTTCCCGGAAGTAGGTGAAGGTGGGTTCTCCCCGCTGGTCGAAGGCGATGTGGTAGGGAAGCATCACTACGTCGGTCTGAGGTGGGAGAAGAGCTTTCAACTCCAAAAAGCCTTCCCGGTATTCCGGATCGATCACATCGTCGGCGTCCAGCCATAGGCAATATTGCTGGGTGGCTTTGGAAAAGGAGAAATTTCGTGCCTGGGAGAAATCCTCCACCCAGGGGAACTCGTATACTTTGGCCCCCAGTTCCCGGGCGGTCTCCCTGGTGCGGTCCCGGCTGCCGGTGTCCACCACGATGATCTCCTCTACCAGCCCCTGAACGGATTCCAAACACCGTGGCAAAGTGTCCTCCTCGTTTTTTACAATCATGCACAGGCTGACGGTTATCAAAAGGATTCCTCCTTTTCTCGGAAGATGTAAGGGCAAAGCCCTTAGGACTTTGCCCCGAAATGCGTATGGGATTAAACAGTGGCGTCCCCCAGACGAACGACGGTGAGAGAGCAGTTAATAAAGTTGAACCCGGTCTGGTAGGGGATGGCCTGAAGGATGGAGGGGGTGCTGGTCACCTGGAAGGGGACCGTGAAGGACAAAGTGGAGGTCTCCGCAGAGGAGACGAAGGTGTGAGTGGCGGAAGCGCCTTGGATGGTTTCGCCGTTGAGGGCCAAGTCAATGGTGAGGATGGCCGGGATGGATGCCCCGGGCTGAGTGGAAACCGTGCTGTGGAAATAGGCGTGGTAAACGCCGGGCGCGGTGACCACGATTTCCGAGGAGCCAGGCTGGTGGCTCAGGGAGGTGCCCACGGAGACAGGCGTGGCGGCGAAGGTCAGCGGGGCGGCCGTGACAGCATCCTCGGTGGCGCTGAGGGTCGCCGGGGCGGAAGATCCGCCGTCGGTCGCAGCTACAACGTCGGAATTGGTGGAACCGGTAGGACCGGTCGGTCCAGTGGGGCCAGTAGGACCAGTGGGACCAGTGGGACCGGTGGCACCGGTGGGGGCGATTCTCCAAGGAAATGGATAAGTCTTCCCTGTGTACGGGTTCGCGGTTGTACCTTAAATTTTCAAAAGCCTGGTGAATTAGGTGTTTCCAGGGCTCATCTAGAGAATGTGATGGTGGGTTTCATTTTTCCATGGTATGGACTTTTATTTACCTGCTTGAGCTTCATACAAACGATGATATTTCTTGTCGAATAGTTCTCCTGCTTGAAGGGGTTATCCCGTTCCACAATTGCGGATGTTACGGTACTTTCAAGGTACAATAGGAACATTACATTTATAAATGGAGGTACCAACCGTGCAGGAGTACAAATTGATAGCAAAACAGATTGAAGCTTACAGTGGGTATTTGCACAGTGAGGAACGCAGCCCAGGAACCATCGAAAAATACCTGCGGGATGTAAATGCTTTTGCGCAGTGGTTGGGTGATCGGGAAGTCACGAAGGAATTGGCGTCGGATTGGAAAGCTTACCTGGTGGAGCGAGGCTATGCTCCTGTGACCATCAACGCCATGCTTTCAGCGCTGAATGGCTTGTTTCGTTTTCTGGATTGGGGCGAATTTAAAGTGAAATTTTTAAAGATACAGCGTCGTTTGTTCCGGGATTCTAATCGGGAATTGAGCAAAGCGGAATATGACCGTTTACTTGTCAGCGCGAGGGAATTGGGTCGGGAACGGCTGGCGTTGCTGATAGAGACCATTGGGGCCACCGGTATCCGGGTCTCCGAGGTGAAATATATCACGGTGGAAGCTGCCCAGCGGGGTAAGGCGGAGATCTCGCTTAAGGGGAAGATCCGGGTGATTTTGTTATCGACAAAACTTTGCCGTAAGCTAATAAAATACGCCAAAAAACAAAAAATCGCCTTTGGTACGATTTTTCGTACCAAAAGCGGAAAGGAGATCAGCCGACGTCAAATCTGGTCAGAGCTAAAAAGCCTGTGTAAACGGGCGGGTGTTGCACCCACAAAAGTCTTTCCTCACAACCTGCGGCATCTGTTTGCTACAATTTATTACAAAGCCTGTAAGGACATTGTGCGGCTGGCCGATGTGCTGGGGCATTCCAGTATCGAAACCACCCGTATTTATCTTGTGACCTCTGGCGTTGAGCACCAGCGTCAACTGGACCGGCTGGGATTGGTATCATAGACGAAATCAACATTTTGTCCTAATAACC
>HF972623.1:8846-9110 GCA_000432995.1 Clostridium sp. CAG:1013 | reverse complement strand
CACAATGCCGATTCCTCCCGGCGCCGGGGCGGTGGAGATGGCGGCGATGGTCTTTTCCATAGGTCTTCCCCTTTCAAGGTCACAGTCAAAAGCGTGCAAAAATGGGGCCGCCTTCCCGGCCGCCCCATTGCTTGCTTATTTCTTTTCGATCCGCCCGTAGATGGGAGTGTTGGGATCGTCGGACTTAGGTCCCTCCGCCCGGGGTTTGGGATCGGGCCGGTTCCGGTCGTTCCGGGGACGGCGGTTCCGGTCGTTGTAGCCTCC
>HF972623.1:6710-8805 GCA_000432995.1 Clostridium sp. CAG:1013 | reverse complement strand
CGTTCCTGCCGCCGCGGCGGGCATTCCGCCGGGGCTGGGGACGCTCCCCGCCTTCGGGTCCGATGACCACATGACGGCCTTGATCCACGCCCTCGCTCCAGGACTTGGCCCCTTCCACGGTCTGGACCGCCGTATGGATGATCCGCCGCTCGTAGGGATTCATGGGCTCCAAAGAGGAGTTCCGGCCGGTCTTCACCGCGCGGGCTGCCATCTTCTTGCCCAGAGCTTCCAGGGTCTCTTTCCGCTTTTCCCGATAGTTGCCCACGTCCAGGGTCACACGGAAATAGGAACCGTCCACGTGATTGGCAACCAGGGAGGCCAGATACTGCAGGGCGTCCAGGGTCTCGCCCCGGTGGCCGATGATGAATCCGATATCCTCGCCGGAGAGGATCAGCGCGGCGCCGCCCTCTTCCTTCTGGATCTCAACGGTAGCTCCGGGCAGGCCCATCTCCCGCAGCACGCTCACAAGATAATCCGCGGCTTCCTGAGCCGGGTCGTCTTTTTCCTCAATGTAGGCCCGCACCTTGGCGGGGCTGCCGCCGAACAGACCGAAGGTCTTTTTCTGGGGCATCTCTAAGATCTCAAATTCCGCGTCGGTGGTGTCCACGCCCAGTTCCCGGCAGGCGTTGGCAAACGCGATCTCAACGGTGTCGCCCTTGGCAATGGCTTCTCTGATCATAACGCTGACCTTCCTTTCGGTTCACTTTTTGGTGCCCATATAATCGCTGGAATTTCCAGAATTTCCAGAACCGCTCTTCTTCTTCTTGCCACCCTGCTTCTTGCTGGAGCTCTTCTCCTGCTTCTGCTGCTGGGGAGCCGATGCCAGCCGCTGGGCGATCTCCTGCTGAGCCGCCGGGGGCAGAGGCTGTACCTTAGCTTCCGCCAATTCCAGAGTGACGGCCCGCTGGGCCTCGGATCTGGCCACCATGTGGTTGACGCTGAAATACTTGTTGGTGACAAGGGTCTGGGCAAAGCTGGTGACAGAAGAGATCACCCAGTACAGACCCACAGCGGTGGGCATGATCCAAGCCCAGTAAACGCTGATGAGGGGCAGCACATACATCATGGCCTTCATGCAGCCGGGCTGCGTCTGGCCGGTGGTCATCTTCTGAGTGTGGGTCATGTAGAACTGGAACCCAAAGCTGGAGATCAAGGACAGGGCAGGGATCACCCACAGGAAGGTGAGAAAATCAGAGCCCTGAGGGGTGGCCAAAAGATCCAGCCCCAAGAACTTGAACCCGCTGGCGAAGGACCCGATCTTGTCCAGGTCCTCAGGAGTGAACATGGTCAGATGATCCCGCAGCGCGTCGAAGTTGCGGATCACTTCCATTTCGGAGTAGATGCCGCTAGAGGTCATGGTGGATACCATGCCGGGGATGCGGCTGATGAAATCGGTGGCCTCCTGGATCCGGTCCGACGCGATGTGCAGGGTGTTGGACAGGGGCATAATCACCGAGTAGTAAATGCCAAGCATGATGGGGAAGGGAATCAGGGTGGTCAAGCACCCGGCGCCGGGATTGACGCCTTCCTTCTCGTAGAGCTTTGCCAGCTCCTCGTTATACTTCTGCTTGTTGTTGCCGTAGATTTTCTGCAGCTCTTTCTGCTTTTCCGCCATCTTCGACTGAGAAGCCATGCTCCTCTGCTGCTTGATGGAGAAGGGGAACAGCACCACCTTGATGATGATGGTAAAGAAAATGATGGCCACGCCGTAGTTGTGGAAGATGTTATACAAGAACCACAGCAGATAGCCCAGGATGCTTCCGAAGAAATTGAAAATTGCCATCATAACGAACGTTACGCTCCTCTTTTAGCCCGAATTGGCTTACTTCTTCTTGCTCTTTTTCTCAGGGACCGGGTCGTAACCGCCCCGGCTCCAGGGGTTGCAGCGCAGAATGCGCCAAAGGGTCAGCGCTCCCCCTTTGAGTGCCCCAAACCGCTCGATGGCCTCCAGACCGTACTGGGAGCAGGTGGGGATGTACCTGCACATGGCAGGTTTGCGGGGAGAAATGGCGCTCCGATAAAACCGGATCAGCCACAGCAATACCCGCTTCATGACTTGTCCTCCCGCAAAAGGCCTGCAGCCGAAAGCTGCCGC
>HF972623.1:0-6691 GCA_000432995.1 Clostridium sp. CAG:1013 | reverse complement strand
CTGCCGCTCCAAGTGGCGGGCAACTTCGGTGCTTTTGACATGGGGAGTCTTGCCCCGGGCGACGAGAACCAGGTCAAACCCTGGTTTCACCCGGGACATCAGTCCCCGATAGGCCTCCCGGATCACCCGGCGGGACCGGTTGCGCGCCACAGCGTTTCCGATCTTCTTGCTGGTGGTGATGCCCACCCGCACATTTTTGGTGCGGTTTTTCATCACGTAGACCACCACCACAGGGGTGACATAACTTTTGCCTCTTGAGTAGATCCGCCGGAAGTCGTTGTTCCGACAAATGGGCACGATCTTCTCCATGACACAAAAGCCCCCCTTTCCCGCCGATGTTCCCCAAAGGGACGCAAAACAAAGAAAGGCCACGCTAAGGTGACCTTTGAAGCGTCATCAATAGGTAAGACGCGCTCTGCCTTTTGCCCTGCGGCGTGCAAGTACCTTGCGACCGTTTCTGTCAGACATTCTCTTCCGGAACCCATGCTCCTTCTTTCTGTGGAGCTTCTTGGGCTGATACGTTCTCAGCATACAAAAACCCTCCTTTCGAGGTTCTATCCCTTGCGAGAAAACATTATACCTTAAAGCCGCCGCTTATGTCAACACCATTTTTACAAGGTTTTACGGGGCGTCAGAAGATTTTTTTCAAACTTTTTTTCCAAAAGTTGTCTTTTACAGGACAACTAATGGCAGATTTTCAGGGGTAAGTGAAAGGGACCACTAGGTCTTGTGCTTTTTTTCGGCAAAAATCAGCCGCAGTTAAGGGGGAAAAAAATTTGAAAAAGAACGGGAACTATGATATACTTTCTTTTGAATATCGACCTTTTGAGGAACGGTATCAAAAGGGAAAAATAAGGGAATTGGAGCGGGACTGCCCGCCAAAGGCCGCGTTTACTTGGAGGGGGATCAATTTGGATTCATTCGATCAGGCTTGGGAGCTCATCTGCCAGTATTGCAAATCTAATATCACGGAGGTGGCTTACAACACCTGGTTCAGCCGCTTGAAACCCGTCAGCCTGGATTTTGACCGGGCCACGGCCATTATCGAGGCGCCCAACGAGTTTCACAAGCAGACGCTGCTGCGGTGTTACAGCGATCTGCTGAAAGACGCCTTCCAGAACGTGTTTGGAGGAGGCATCTCCTTCCAGATCTGCGTTCACGAAGAATTAAAGGCCCAGCAGCCAGAGCCGGATCCTTTCGATCAGGGGGATTACGAGCTGAACTTCGACACCTTCGTTGTGGGACCATCCAACCGGTTTGCCCACGCCGCCTGTCAGGCGGTGGCGGCCAAGCCTGCTTTGCTGTACAATCCGCTGTTCATCTACGGCAGTTCCGGTCTGGGCAAGACCCACTTGCTCAACGCCGTGGCCAAAGAATTTAAAAAGAACTTCCCGGATCGGTCCGTGATCTACATCAAGTGCGAGGATTTCACCAACGAGATCATCGAGGCCATTTCCCGAGGCACCACTGCAGCCTTCCGGGAGAAATACCGGAAAGCAGATCTGTTCCTGGTGGACGA
This sequence comes from Clostridium sp. CAG:1013, assembly GCA_000432995.1. Classification (GTDB taxonomy): domain Bacteria; phylum Bacillota; class Clostridia; order Oscillospirales; family Acutalibacteraceae; genus Acutalibacter. The sequence goes on along the minus strand of HF972623.1, from coordinate 5,172 downwards.
TATCCAGTTTATCGCTGGCAAAAACTCCACGCAGGAAGAGTTCTTCCATACCTTCAATACCCTGTACGAGGCCAAAAAGCAGATCGTGCTCACCTCCGACCGGCCGCCCAGAGACATTGCCACTTTGGAGGACCGTCTGAAAACCCGATTCGAATGGGGCCTGACCGCCGACGTGCAGCCTCCCGAGTTTGAGACTCGGATCGCCATCATCGCCCGGAAGGCGGAAAGCCTGAATCTGGAGATTCCGGAATCGGTGTGCGAGTACATCGCCAACAAATTAAAGAGCAACATCCGCCAGTTGGAAGGCGCCGTGAAGAAACTGCGGGCCTATCACCTGCTGGAGAACAAGCCCATCAACATCGCCACGGCTCAGGCAGCTATCAGCGATATCATCAATAACAGCCAGCCCACTCCCGTCACCGTGGACAAGATCATCGAGGAGGTGGCCCGCACCTACGGCGGCATCACCCCTGAGGACATCCGCTCCCAGAAGCGCAACGCCAACATCTCCAAGGCCCGGCAGGTATCCATGTACATTGTCCGGGAGATCACCCAGATGTCCATGGTGGAGATCGGACAAACCTTTGGAGGAAGAGATCACTCCACCGTGGTTTACGCTGTGCGCCAGGTGGAGAAGGACCTGAAAAAAGATCCCCATACCAAGGCCATGGTGGACGACATTATCAAGAACATTAGAGATCGCTGACCCTTGCCCTCCCGTTTCCTATATAATATAGGGGCCGGAAGCGGGGGTCCCCTCTCTTTTTTTGGCCGAAAAGTTTTCCACACTTTCTTTCACATTCCCTCCACATCCTTCCACAGGCTGTGGAAAGTGGAAAGTTCTTTTCTCACCCTCCACCGTTTCTCCACAGGTGAGTTTGAAAAACTTTTCGCCCTCAAAGAAAGACAAAATCTGGGCTCGCGGGAATTTTCCACAAATTCACAGCCCCTACTACTACTTCTAAATCTTAGATATTAAAGAAAGGATATAAAGGGCCGAACCGGGTTTTCCTCGCTGGTTTTGGTCCAGAAAGGACGTCCTATGAAATTCACTGTGAATAAAAGCGATATCACCGAGGCCGTTGGCAATATCCAGCGTGCCGTTTCCACCAAGACTTCCATCCCCGCTTTGGAAGGCATCCTTCTGGGAGCCAGTGAGGAAGGTTTGGAATTGTGCGCCTACGATCTGGAGCTGGGTATCACCACGGTGATCCCCGCTTTCGTTACCGAACCCGGAAAAGCGGTGCTCAGCGCTAAGATCTTCTCCGACATTGTCCGGAGAACTCCCGCGGAGACCATCACCATCACCGTGGACGAAAAAAACATGGCCAGTCTGGAAAGCGGTTACAGCCGGTTCTCCATTATCGGCATCCCTGCCGAGGAATTCCCGGAGCTGCCGAAGCTCACCGATTCCACTCAGTTCTCCATGGCATCCAGCGTGCTGAAAAGCATGATCCGCCAGACTCTGTTCGCTATCGCGGAAAGCGACGCCAAACCCATCCATCAGGGCAGCCTGTTCAACCTGGAAAACGGAGTGCTGGACGTGGTCAGCGTGGACGGTTACCGTCTGGCCAAGCGCAGCGAGCCCATGGCCTTTGCCGATGAACTGAACTTCGTGGTTCCCGGCAAGACCCTGAGCGAAATTTTGAAGCTGCTGAAAGACAACGACGATCCGGTAGAGATTTCCGCTGGCCGTCGGCATATACTCTTTAAGATTGACAACTACACTGTGATTTCCAGCCTGCTGGAAGGAGAATTCCTTAACTATAAAGCAGCCATTCCCCCGGACAGCCAGACGGAAGTGGTTTTGAAAACAAGAGATGCCATCGACAGCGTGGAGCGCGTCTCCCTGCTGATCACCGACCGGCTGAAGAGCCCTGTGCGGTGCATCTTCTCTGATAACGAAGTGAAACTGAACTGCACCACCTCCATGGGTCGTGCCAGCGACCAGATCGACGTGGAGATGACCGGCCAAAGCGTAGAGATCGGCTTTAACAACCGGTACCTGCTGGAAGCCCTGCGGAACACCGAGTGCGACGAGGTGAAGATCCAGCTGGGCGGACCCTTGAGCCCCATGAAAGTGGTACCCAAGGAAGGGGACAGCTTCCTGTTCCTGGTGCTGCCGGTCCGACTGAAAAACGAGTAAGGAGCGAGATCTTATGGAACAGATCCCCATCACAACGGAATATATCCGGCTGGATTCCTTTTTGAAGCTCACCGGCATGGTAGACACCGGCGGCCAGGCCAAGGTGATCATCCAGGACGGCCAGGTGAAGGTCAACGGGGAGGTCTGCCCTATGCGGGGCAAAAAGCTGTACCCCGGGGACAAGGTCTCCTTGGGAGACCGGGAATTCCAGACGGTCCAGGCCGGGTAAGGAAAGCCTATGGTGGTAACACGCCTGGCTTACCAGTGCTTTCGGAACCTGAAAGACGGGGAGATCTGCCCCTGTGACGGGGTGAATGTGATCTACGGGGACAACGCCCAGGGAAAAACCAACCTGCTGGAAGGCCTCTGGCTCTTCACGGGAGGTCATTCCTTCCGGGGAGCCAAGGACACGGAACTTCCCCGCCTGGACCCTGCCACTGGAGAAAACGCCTCCGCCGCTGCCCTGGCTCTGGACTTTTTCAGCGAGGGCCGGGACCAAAAAGCCCAGCTCCGGCTGGAAAACGGCCGCCGCAGTTCGGTGATCAACGGGGTAAAAAAGAAAACAGGCTCTGCCCTGGTGGGCAAAGTGTGCGCTGTGATCTTCTCCCCGGAACATCTGCTGCTGGTGAAGCAGGGACCTGCCCGGCGCCGTGGTTTTCTAGACGGTGCCCTGTGCCAGCTGCGGCCCGGCTATGCCGGTACGCTGCATTTGTACCAGCGGGCCCTGGCTCAGCGAAACGCCCTGCTGAAAGATATCGGTCGGTTCCCGGAACTCCACGACACCTTGGAGGTGTGGGATACCCGGCTTGCCAAGCTGGGTGTGGCCGTCATGGAGGAGCGCCGCCGGTACGTGGAGAAGGTAGCCCCCAAAGCCCGGGAAGTATATGAGGGCATTTCCCGGGGAAAGGAAGAATTGACCCTCACTTATCTGCCCTCCCCCAAGCCCCCGGAGGACTGTACCACCCAGGAATGGGAAACACTGTTCCTGGAAGAGCTTCGCCGGGCGGAGCGGTCGGATATCCGGTCCGGGTTTACCTCTGTGGGACCCCACCGGGATGATCTGGACATCTCCCTCTCCGGGCTGTCCGCCAGAATGTACGGTTCCCAGGGACAGCAGCGGAGTACCGTCTTAGCTTTGAAACTGGCGGAGGCGGAAACACTGTCCCAGCTTTCCGGGGAAACTCCCTTAGTCCTACTGGACGACGTGATGAGCGAGCTGGACCAAAGCCGTCAGGATTACCTGCTGAACCATCTGCACGGCCGGCAGGTGTTCGTCACCTGCTGCAGCCCGGAAACAGTAAGTCTGCAGGAAACGGGAAAACGGTTCCGGGTGGAAGCGGGAGAAGTGTTTGAAGAAACCGTGGGCAAACTAACGGAAGAGGAAACGTAAAAGTTTTCGGTCAAGCCTTTTTCAAAAGGCTTGCAGAGCGCGAGGTGTTGGTGCCCGGTGGGCACCGTCCAGCACCGACCGAGCCGGCAGGCGAGACAGAGTCTCGCGACCTTGACCTTAACGGCGAAGCCGTAAAAGAAATGCAGGACCAGAGACGCACGCGGCGCTGCTCCCCCGTGGGGAGCGTCCAGCGCTGACCGAACCGGCAGGTGAGAACCAAAGGGCGATAGGCCTTGGTCCGGACACCTTCCCGAAAAGAAAAACTAGAGTCGCAGGCCCCACGCTGCCGAAGGCAGATAGGCCAAGGCTCGGACGGTCTCCAAAAAGGGAAACCCCAGGAAGGGAAAAAGGACCTGCCGGAAGCGTAGCCCTGTAAAAAAGGGTCCTGCCCTAGTCCACGCATCGGGCGGTAGGCCGCTGGTCCTAAACATCTTCGCAAACAAAACCTTCAAGCAGCGAACAGGTCTGCCTGGTGTGAGACCGGTCAGCTGGAAAATACTCGAAAACCAGGGGTGCTGCGGAAGCCTCAATCTTCCCGCTCGGTTCCCCTTGAAAAATAAATCCACAGAAAATGGAAGGACCGTTGAAAACGTGTCTGCCCTTCTTCTGCACCGCAGGAGGTCATGATGTACCTGCATCTGGGACAAGATACCATTGTGAACGAACGGGATATCGTGGGGGTGTTCGATATGGACAATTCCACCATCTCCCGGCATACCCGGGACTTTCTCTCCAAAGCCCAGCGGGAAGGCCGGGTGGTGAACGTGTCTATGGAACTGCCCCGATCCTTCATCGTGTGCCGGATAAACGGCCGGGAGACCGTTTACATCTCCCAGATCTCTACCGCCACCCTGCTGCGCCGGGCTTCCGGCAGTCTGCCCGTGGGCTGGTGAGAGACCTTCTTTTAGATTACTGGGAAAGGCTGGTTTGGCTATGCAGTATTTCGGAATCCCCAAATGCCCCTATTGCAGGAAACGGGTCAATTTGATCCGTACCTGGTCTTTGAAGCGTCAGGGGGAATATCAGTGCCCCCGATGCGGCGGCATCTCCAATATCTTCCTGTCACCTTTGGTGTATGTGTTCGCCCTGCTGGCGGTGTTCTCCGGGGCTGCTGTGTATTTCTTCCATAAGTTCATCCTGGACGACATCGGTCTGACCACCTGCTTCCAGGTCTTTATCCCCTTTGCGGTATTCTTCCTGTTAAGCCTGTTTCTGGTATATCTGGCAAAGCCGGTGATCAAACGGGTGCCCAGGGAAGAGGTGGGCAAGAAAAAACAGCCCGCTAAGGTCGCTGCCGGCGCGAAGCCCGGAGTTTCCGGCCAGACCGGCAGGATCTACGCCGATCGGGAAGAGTATCTCCCCCAGAGCGATTACCGCACGGGACCTTTCCCCCAGAATCCTCCTGTGAAGGCCCCCGCGCCTCAGGCAGTGAAAGACGGGGCTCAGCCCACGGCTGTCATGCCCCGGGACGCTTCCATGTCCCGCACAGCGGCACGCCGTCCTGTTTCCCCTCAGGGAAATGCGGCTCCTCAGAGACAAGTACCTGCTCAGCGTGAAGTGTCTCCCAGACAGGAGGCTTCCCCCGCCGCCCAGCGCCGCAGAACTGCCCAGCAGACAGCGGCTCAAGTCCAGCGGC
>HF972622.1:51647-88431 GCA_000432995.1 Clostridium sp. CAG:1013 | reverse complement strand
GCTGTTCTACCACGTATTCTATACCTGAGTGCAGCAGTTTGTCAACAGGTTTTTGGGGGAGGAGAGGCTTTCTCCAAGGTAGACAGAACGAAACGGGAAGAGGAAAAGTAATTTTATGGAAAATCCCGGGGATAAAGTAGGGGCGTGAAAGACGAGCCTTCTAAAGCTGCAAAACTGCCTTGACAAGGAAAGGCGGGAGAAGTATAATACAAACCACGGACAATGGCGTCTGGCTTCTGGAAGGAGTGCTTTACCCTTCTCGAGGCCGGACGCTTTTCCTTCTCGAGGCCGGACGCTTTTTTTGTCGCTTATTGGAATTTTGCAGGATTTAAGATTTGAAAATGCATTTTGGACCACAAACTTGGAGAAAGGTGGGAAAATGGCATGCAAGGACAACAGGTGACTTTTGAGATCGGCCAACGGTATATTGGAGCCGGCGCAAGCGAGGGGAGGTACGCTGTCCATCAGGTGCCGGGCAACGCATTGGGCGCCTATCTAGACGGGGCGAAGATCGAGGTGTTTTGCAATGCTCAGGACGCTGCCGGGGACACCATGAACGACGGGGAGATCATCATTCACGGAAATTCCGGGGACGCCACAGGCTATGCCATGCGAGGAGGCTCCATCTATATTGAGAAGGACGCGGGTTACCGTTGCGGGATTCACATGAAGGAGTATGAGAGCAAGGTGCCCCAGATTGTTATCGGCGGCCGGTGTGGCAGCTTTTTAGGGGAATACCAGGCTGGTGGGATCATTCTGGTGCTGGGGATCGGCTGGGAGGACCGGTGTCCTGTGGGTAATTTCTGCGGCACTGGAATGCATGGCGGACGCATTTATCTGCGGACCACCCATCTGCCGCTGGATCTGCCGGAGCAAGTAGTTGTGAAGCAGGCGTCCGCTCAGGATCTGGAGCAGCTGCGGCCCTTGATCGAGAAGTACTGCGCCTGTTTTGGTGGGGAAGTGGAGGCGCTTCTTTCCTCTCACTACTATGTGCTGACCCCCAACACGAAAAACCCATACAAGCAGCTATACGTGAATAACTGACCTGAAAGGAGCCGGCTTTGGAAGATGCCGGCTCTTTTTGCAAGGAAAAAATAGTTGCCTGAAAAAAAGGGGAGGAGTATAATGGGGTGAAAACTAGAAACGGTTCGGTATGGAGCGGAGTGGCTCACCGATCCTGGAGGAGTGCTTAGAAACATGAAAAAACAGGCTTTTAACCCCTACCTCCCTTCCTGGGAATACATTCCCGACGGGGAACCCTATGTGTTTGATGGGAGAGTGTATATTTACGGTTCTCACGACCGGTTCAACGGTCATGCTTATTGCCTCAATGATTACGTGGCCTGGTCTGCTCCTGTGGACGACTTGGGAGATTGGCGGTATGAGGGAGTCATCTACCCCAAGACCGCGGACCCCTTCAATAAGGATGGTAGCATGTGCCTTTATGCCCCCGACGTGACCAAGGGTCCCGATGGCCGGTATTACCTGTATTACGTGCTGGACCACAAGAGCGTGGTCTCTGTGGCGGTGTGTGACACTCCGGCGGGAGAGTATCAGTTCTATGGGTATGTCCACTATCCCGACGGAACTCTGCTGGGTGAGAAGGAAGGGGACGAGCCCCAGTTTGACCCCGGCGTTCTCACCGAGGGTGATACCACCTATCTGTATACCGGCTTCTGCTTTGCCGGGGACAAGAGCCGCAGCGGTCCCATGTGCACCACTTTGGGGAAGGATATGCTCACCATCGAAAAGGGACCGGTGTTCATCGCTCCCAGCGAGCCTTACAGCAAAGGCAGCGGCTTTGAGGGACACGAGTTCTTTGAGGCTCCTTCCATCCGCAAAAACGGAGATACCTACTACTTCATTTATTCCTCCGTGGTGTTCCGGGAGCTGTGCTACGCCACCAGCAAGTATCCCGACCGGGGTTTCCGCTATGGCGGCGTGATCATCAGCAACAATGACTCCGGTATCGATTCCTACAAGCCGGCGGACAAGCCCATGTACTATGGCGGCAACAACCACGGCAGCATGGTACAGATCGGGGAGAAGTGGTACATCTTCTATCATCGGCAGACCAACGGCACCAGCTTCAGCCGCCAGGCTATGGCCCAGGAGATCCAGATTCTGCCCGACGGCAGCATCCCTCAGGTGGAGATGACCTCTTGCGGTCTCAACGGTGGACCCTTGGAAGGACGGGGAACTTATCCTGCTCACATCGCCTGCAACCTGTTCTGCAACGTGGATTCCCCCTACACCGGCGGCATTGCCGGAAACGAGTTCTGGGTGGACAGCCGCTGCCCCCGGATCACCCAAGACGGCCGGGATGGGGATGAAGAGCCCGGCTACATCCTGAACATGACCGATTCCGCCACCTGCGGCTACAAGTACTTCGACTGCAAGGGCGTGAAGAAGATCACCCTGCGGGTGCGGGGTTACTGCAACGGCGTGTTCCAGGTGAAAACCAGCTGGGACGGGGAAGTGCTGGGGGAGATCCCGGTGCGGTTCTCCAACATCTGGACGGATTTCTCCGGGGATGTGGCCATCCCTGACGGCGTTCAGGCTTTGTACTTCACCTACGCGGGCCCCGGCAGCGCGGCGCTGCTGTCCTTTACCTTGGAGTAATCCTGGTGAGAATAATATAAAAAACGGGAGAGACCCTCAAGGGGTCCTCCCGTTTTTTGCTGTTTGGAAAGGCTCAGTCGGTGACCACGCCTTTTTTCAGAATCACGTTGGCGTAAAGGGCGCGCTCTCCGGTGACCACTGCCGCGTAGGTCTTGGCACCCTTTTCATAGAAGGTGTACTTGTCGATCGCTTCTTCCCGCAGGCCTTGGGGCTCATACTTGGCACCGATGGCCCGGTAGGTGTCCCAGATCTCCGGCACGTAGGGATCGTTGGGGAGCACTGCCATAAAGGTGGTGGGGTGTTCCACGTAACTGTCCAGAGGCATCAGAGAGAGGATGGCTTCCATCAGTTCAGGGATGCCATGGCCGTCGCAGCGGACAACCCGTTCCGGCTGACCCAAGCGGGGGTAATTGGCGTCGGTGAGCAGCAGCTCGTCGCCGTGGCCCATCTCCATGAGAATTTTCAGCAGTTCCGGCGGCAGAATGGCCGGGATACCTTTCAACATAACAAAAGCCCTCCTGTTGAGAATAATTTGATCCATAGGGTGAAGTATGGGGGGAGTCATAAATATTCCGCCCAATAGCAAGCACCAAAACGAAACGTTAAGTTTATTGAAGAATACCATATGAAAAGAGCACTGTCAAGAAGTGATAGAGTTTTCTTGGCTGTATTTTGAGCTTGAAATGCCCTTATAAAAAATAAACGTTTTGAAATTTTGCATTAACCCAATGAAATAGTGCGACAGGGGAAAGTGTGTGCTATAATACCGGTAGTGTCTGACCCGACAAGCGGGGGACTTTGGTTTAAGCAAAATGCGTCAGGGAGGATTGCGAAAATGAATTTGTGTACGGAAATGAAATTGGCAGGGGACGAATATGCCCCTGGTTTTTCCTGCGGCCTGTCCTTGGGGAGAAGCGCCACGATCCAGGGGTTTTCCCTTCGGGAGGAGGGGGAGTCTTGCGACCGTTACGAAAACGGTAAGGGTCTTGCCCTCCTCCTCCACAAAGAAAAAGACGGAGACGCTCTGCGGGTGTGGACCCAGCTGGAAAATAACGGCCAGGAGACCGTCACCCTGGAGATGCTGGCCTCCTTCGCCTTAAAAGACGTGAAAGCGGATTACATTTACCGGCTCCAGTCCTTCTGGAGCGCTGAAGGGAAGCTGCGGAAGGAATCGGTGGTTGAGGACTTGTTCTTGGAGACTTCTTGGAGCGGTCACGGGGTCCGTGCGGAGCGGTTCGGCAATGTTGGTTCCATGCCGGTGCGGAAATACTTTCCCTTCCTGGCGCTGGAGGACAGCGAGACCGGCCGAGTGACCGCCATCCAGCTGCACTGCGCCGCCTCCTGGCAGATGGAGCTTTCCCTGCGGGAAAATGACCTGCTCACCGTCACCGGCGGCTTAGCGGACCGGGAGTTGGGCCACTGGACTCGGAAAGTGGTTCCCGGAGAGACCTTCACCACTCCTCAGGCAGTGATCGCGGAAGGGGCTTCTCTGTATGAAGCCTGTGCCAAGCTGTTGGCGGCACAGCATCCTCAGATCTCGCCGGTGGACGACCATATGGGTATCCTGTTCAACGAATACTGCACCACTTGGGGCAACGCCAGCCTGGAAAACGTGAAGAAGATCTGCGACCGGCTGGAAGGCAAGGGCATCCAGTTCTTCGTCATCGACTGCGGCTGGTACGGCCAGGGAGAGGACTGGCCCCTGAGCGTGGGAGACTGGGATGTGAACCCGGAGCGCTTCCCCGGAGGCTTGAAGCTGGCGGCCGATTACATTCGTTCCAAGGGGATGATCCCCGGTCTTTGGTTTGAGATGGAGACCCTGGGCACCAAGAGCCGTTGGTACAATGATCCCACCCATCTGGTGAAGCGGGACGGTGTACCCCTCAGTGTAGGAGGCCGCCGGTTCTGGGATATGGAGGATCCCTGGGTGGTGGATTACCTGACGGAAAAGGTGATTGGTCAGCTGAAGGAGGCAGGCTTCGGCTACCTGAAAGTGGACTACAACGAGACCATGGGCATGGGCTGTGACGGCGGCGACAGTCTGGGCGACAGCCTTCAGCGGAAGGTGGAAGCATCCCGGCGGTTTTATCAGAAGATCCGGGAGGAGATCCCGGGGATCGTCATCGAGAACTGCTCCAGCGGCGGTCACCGGCTGAGCCCCGCCTTTATGGAGCTGGTGAGCCAGGCCAGTTTCTCCGACGCTCACGAAACCACCTCCATTCCCATCATTGCCGCCAACCTCCACCGGGCCATCCGGCCGGAACAGAGCCAGATCTGGGCAGTGCTGCGGGCCACTGACAGCCCGGAACGGCTGTGCTATTCCCTGGTGGCTACTCTTCTGGGCAGAATGTGCCTTAGCGGTGACATCCACCATCTTTCCACAGAGCAGTGGAACATTGTGGAGAAAGGTATGGATTTCTACCGGCAGGCAGCGGAGATCATCCAGCGGGGCGTTACGGTGCTCCACCAGTGCGATCCCAAAAGCTACAACCATCCCCAGGGAGAACAACTGGTCCTGCGGGAGCTGGGGAACCGGGGATTGGCGGTATATCACCGGTTTGAGAATTCCAAGGACGGCATGCCTGCTCTGCCGGAAGGCTGCCGGATCGTAGCCCAGTTTGGCGACGCTCATGAGGATTTCAGCGCCCAGGCTTGGATCTACGAAAAGGCGTAATCAGAATAGTCCAATAGAAAAAGATCCCCGTCGGAGTCGTCCGGCAGGGATCTTTTGTTTTGTGCCAAATAAGTCCGCTTTAAGCCTCCCGGGTCTGAATGGAAGCTCCTTCCCGGAGAGTGGCAGATAGAGTCACGGTCATGGGGGTGGCGGATCCGTCTCCGGACAGCCGTTCCAGCATGAGCCGTGCCGCCTGGATGCCGATCTGTTCCATGGGCTGGCTGACAATGGTCAGAGAGGGGCGGAACACACGGGACAGGTCCATAATGTTGTCGAACCCCACGATGGAAAGTTCCTGGGGGATCTGAACACCTTCCTTGTTCAGGGCGATGAGCGCGCCCAGAGTCATTTCGTAGTTGGTGACAAACACCGCCGTCATGTCTTTGGCTTCTTTTAGTAGCCGGCGCATCTGACGGTAGCCGCCCTCCACGGTCAGGCTGGCTCTGCACACCAGCCGCTCCTCATACTCCACGCCGTATTCCTTCAGTGCTTCCTGATACCCTTCCAAACGCCGTTCCGCAGTATACACTCCCGCTGGGCCCACCACGATGCCGATTTTCCGGTGGCCGGCTTCCAGCAGACGGCGCACCGCCATGCGGGCGGCTCGCTGGTTGTCGATAAGCACACAGCTGACCACGTCGTTCAGGTCATCCAAAGGCCGGTCCAGCAGCAGGATGGGAATGTTGTGGTCAATGGCGGGAGCCAGATGTTTGCTGTCGTTGCCCAGGGGGATGTTGATGATGCCGTCCACCTGTTTGCTCAGGAGAAATTCCACCGACCGGGCTTCCTGTTCCAGATTATTCTGGGAGTCACAGATGATCACGCTGTAACCCTGTTCCTGCAGGACCCGTTCGATGGCCGAGACGATCTTCATGGTAAACAGGTTGGAAAGCTCCGGAAGCACCATGCCCACTGTGCGGCTTTTTTTGGACTTTAACCCCCGGGCGTACTCGTTCACGTGGTAGTCCAATTTTTTGATGGCGTTTTCGATGGCGATCCGGTTTTTCTCCCGCAGGTTGCCTCCGTTGATGTATTTTGAAATTGTGGCAAGGCTCAGACCGGTCTCCCGGGCAATGTCTTTGATGGTAGCGGCCATAGAGGTGATCTCCTTCACAAAAATGAGGGCATAGTGATTCTTATTATTACTGTCAAGATATCACAGAATCCCCCCTCTGTCAATGAAAAAAGGCTTGACAAACAGCGGTGGGTGTGATAGTCTTTCATCAAAAAGTAAAACGTTTTGTTTTAAATATCTCTCTATCTCATGCCGACTATGGCTGTGGGAGAAAAGTATTATTCTAGGAACGGTTTACCGTTTTTCAATGCAAGAGGAGTGAATGGTGTATGCCTTTGACAACAACGACGGAAATGCTTCGCAAAGCTCAGGAACAGGGCTACGCGGTAGGGGCTTTCAACGTGGAGAATATGGAGATGGCCCAGGCCATCATCAGCGCGGCGGAGGAGCTGAAAGCGCCGGTGATCCTCCAGACCACGCCGTCCACGGTGCGGTATGCTGGCACCGATTTGTACGCCGCCAATGTGCGGGCACTGGCGGAAAAGGCCAGTGTTCCGGTGGCCATGCATCTGGATCACGGGGACAGTTTCGCCTTGTGTGCCCAGGCTCTGCGCTCTGGCTACACCAGCGTGATGATCGACGGCAGCAAGCTGCCCCTGGAGGAAAACATCGCCCTGACCAAAAAGGTGTGTGAGATGTGTTCCGCGGCAGGGATCCCCGTGGAGGGGGAGATCGGCCGGGTAGGCGGCAAGGAGGACGATCTGGAATCCGACGGCGGATACACTATTCCCGAAGAGGCTGTCCAGTTCGAGAAAGAAAGCGGACTGTTCAGCATGGCGGTGGGCGTTGGCACAGCTCACGGTTTTTATAAGGAGGAGCCCAAGCTGAACAAGGAGCTGATCACTACCCTGCGTGGGATGCTGTCCGCTCCCATGGTGCTCCACGGGGCCTCTGGACTTTCCGATGACGACGTGCGGGACTGCATTAGCCGGGGCATCTGCAAGGTAAATTTTGCCACGGAGCTGCGTGTGGCTTATACCCAGGGTGTCAAAGCGGTGTTGGAGGAAAATCCCAGCGTGTTTGATCCGAAAGCCTATGGCAAAGAGGGACGTCGGCGGGTCAAGGAGCTGGTGATGGAGCGCATGCGAGTGTGCGGTTGTGACGGAAAGGCGTAACCTATGAAGGATGTTTTGATCGGCATCGACGTGGGGACTTCTGCCTGCAAAGCGGCCGCCTTTGATCTCCAGGGGAAGGTGCTTGCCCAGGTGACAGAGAGCTATTCTGTGTACTATCCCCATCCGGGCTGGGCGGAACAGGATCCGGAAGAGTGGTGGAACACGGTGCGCACGGCCCTAAAGCGGATCTTCTCGGAAGGTTCTCTATCTCCGGAGCAGGTGGCGGGGGTAGGCATCGACGGCCAAAGTTGGAGTGCTATCCCGGTTGATCGTGAGGGGAATGTGCTGTACAATACCCCTATCTGGATGGATACCCGAGCGAGAGACCTGTGTGGGGAACTGGAAAACCGTTTGGGCGGGGAGCGTATCTTCGCTTGCAGTGGCAATCCTCTTTCCCCGTCCTATACGCTGCCTAAGGTGTTATGGTATAAGGAACATCTTCCCCAGGTCTATGAGCGGGCGGACAAGATTCTCCAATCCAACGGGTTCATTGCTTTCCGGCTTACCGGAGCCATCACCCAGGACAAAAGTCAGAGCTACGGCTGGGCCTGTTACAACGTGGCGGAAAACCGCTGGGACCTGGATCTGTGCCGGGAAATGGGAGTGGATGCCAGCCTGCTGCCGGAGATCGTCTCTTGCAGCCAGGTGGTGGGCACGGTGACGGAACAGGCTGCCCGGGAGACAGGATTGCTCCCCGGAACGCCGGTGGTGGCCGGTGGACTGGACGCTGCCTGCGGTACCTTGGGTGCTGGGGTGATCCATCCCGGAGAGACACAGGAGCAGGGGGGCCAGGCGGGAGGAATGAGCATCTGCCTGGACCGGGCCCAGTCCGACCCCAGGCTGATCCTCAGCGCCCATGTGGTGGAAGACCGATGGCTCCTCCAGGGAGGCACTGTGGGGGGCGGTGGCGCCCTCAACTGGTTCCAGCGGGAGTTTGGTGCTCAGGAACAGTTCCAGGCGGAAAAAGAGGGGACCAGCCCCTTCGCTCTGTTGGACAAAGCCGCAGAGGATGTTCCTCCCGGCAGTGACGGCCTGGTGTTCCTGCCTTACCTGGCAGGGGAGAGAAGCCCCTTGTGGGACAGCCACGCGAAAGGCGTGTATTACGGCATTGATTTTTCCAAGACAAGGGCCCATTTCGCCCGTGCCTGCATGGAAGGCGTGGCTTATTCCCTGCGGCACAACCTGGAGACTGCTTATCAGGCGGGGGCTTCCGTGGGGACGCTGCGGGCCATGGGCGGGGCAGCCAACAGCCGCCTGTGGACCCAGATGAAAGCAGACGTCACTGGAAAGCCCATCCAAGTACCGGCTTCCGACGCGGCCACGTCTTTGGGCGCGGCGATTCTGGCGGGGGTAGGTGTGGGGGCTTACCGGGATTTCCACCACGCCGTGTCTCAGACCGTGCGGGTCACCCGGGAGCATCTTCCCAGGGAAGAGTTCCGGGAGACTTATGAGAACGGCTACCGTCTGTACCGGCAGTTGTATGAGGATCTAAAAGAAACGATGCGTAAGGAGGCATTTTGATATGAAAGCAGCAGTTTTGCATGGAAACGAGGATCTCCGTTACGAGGAGTATCCCACCCCGGAGACTTTGCCGGGCACCGTGAAGGTGAAGGTTCGGGCAGCGGGCATCTGCGGCAGCGACGTGCCCCGAGTGCTCCATCATGGTGCCCATTTCTATCCCGTGGTGCTGGGACATGAATTTTCCGGCGACGTGGTGGAAGTGGGGGAGGGAGTCACTTCCGTCAAGGTAGGGGACACAGTCTCCGGCGCGCCCCTGCTCCCCTGCATGAAGTGTGACGACTGCCAGCAGGGCAACTTTTCCCTGTGCAAGCACTACGGGTTCATTGGAAGCCGTCAGCAGGGCAGTTTCGCTGAGTACGTGGTGATGCCTGAGCAGAACGCTATCCCTTACGATCCCTCTATCCCCTACGAGCAGGCTGCTATGTTTGAGCCCTCCACCGTGGCGCTTCACGGTGTGCTGTGCAATAACTACCAGGGAGGCGGCTACGTGGCAATCCTGGGCTGCGGCACTATCGGGATCTTCACCTTGCAGTGGGCGAAAATCTTCGGCAGCCGGAAGATCGTGGCCTTTGACATTGACGAAGGCCGTTTGGCGCTGGCCAAGCGCATGGGTGCTGACGAAGTGATCAACACCGGGGAAGAAGGTTACATGGAGAAAGCCAAGACTCTGACAGACGGTCACGGTTACGACTACGTGTTCGAGGCAGCAGGAAACCCTGTGACCATGCACATGGCTTTCGAGGCCGCCGCCAATAAGGCCCACGTGTGCTTTATCGGCACGCCCCACAAGGACATGACTTTCACCCCCGCCCAGTGGGAGCTGATGAACCGGAAGGAATTCCTTCTCACCGGCAGCTGGATGAGCTACTCCGCACCCTTCCCGGGAAAAGAGTGGAAGCTGACCGCCCATTATTTCGCCACTGGCCAGCTGAAATTCGACCCGGAGTTCCTGTATAAGAAGTATCCCATGTCTCAGGCGGCGGAAGCCTTCAAGGAGTTCCATCATCCTGAGCAGGTCCACGGCAAGATCATGCTGATCAACGAATAACAAAGCATAGAAATTTTACATAGAAAGAAGGAGTTCTCTATGGCATGGATCGACCCCAATAAAGTACCCAAGCGGGTCCTGGCAAACGGCAAGCAAGTCCCCTGCATCGGAATGGGCACCTTTGGCTCCGACCGCTTTACCGCTGACCAGATTTCCAACGCGGTGGCTGGCGCCATTCGCTGCGGCTACCGTCTGTTCGACTGCGCTTCCGTCTACGGCAACGAAGTCCAGATCGGCCAGGTGTTTGCCCAGGCCTTCCAGGAAGGCGTAGTGAAGCGGGAAGAGCTGTTCATCACCTCCAAGGTGTGGAACGACATGCACTGGCAGGGGGATGTGTTGCTCTCCTGCGCCCAGACTTTGAAGGATTTGCAGCTGGATTATTTGGACGCCTACTTTGTCCACTGGCCCTTCGCCAACTATCACGCCCCCGGCTGCGACGGCGACTCCCGCAGCCCTGACTCCAAGCCCTTTAAGGTGGAGGATTTTATGATCACCTGGCGGCAGATGGAGCGGCTGTACGACATGGGT
The DNA here is from genome assembly GCA_000432995.1 of Clostridium sp. CAG:1013. Classification (GTDB taxonomy): domain Bacteria; phylum Bacillota; class Clostridia; order Oscillospirales; family Acutalibacteraceae; genus Acutalibacter. The sequence goes on along the minus strand of HF972622.1, from coordinate 77,848 downwards.
CTGGTGAAGAACCTGGGTATGTCCAGCATGACCATTCCCAAGCTGGAGGCCGTCCTGCCTCTGTGCCGGATCAAGCCCACCGTCATCGAGATGGAGCTTCATCCCGGGTTCCAGCAGCCTGAGCTGTACGACTACGTGGTGGCCCACAATATTCAGCCCATCGGATTCTGCCCCATCGGCAGCCCCACCCGTCCCGACCGTGACACCACTCCCGAGGACGTGTCGGACATCCAGATGGAGGAAGTGGTGGCCATCGCCAAAGCCCACAATGTTCATCCCGCGGTGATCTGCTTGAAATGGGCGGTCCAGCGGGGACAGATCCCCATTCCCTTCTCCATCCACGAGAACGAGTATGTGAGCAATCTCCAGTCCACTGTGGAGGATCCCCTCACCGACGAGGAGATGGAGACCCTCCGCAAGGCCGACAAGAACTGCCGTCTCATCAAGGGTCAGGTGTTCCTGTGGCCGGGAGCCACCAGCTGGCATGACCTATGGGATGAGGACGGCGTCATTGTGGAGTGAGTAATCTCTCCTGGGAAAAGCCGTATTTCCTGGTTGCCATTTTGAGAAAACATAAAAAAAGAGCTGTCGCAAAACGCGGCAGCTCTTTTCTGTTTGACGAGGATCTTTAGTGGGGCTGGGGTGAAGCGGTGCCCATCTCGTCGGCAGTCTGTTCCAATTCCGAGACTACCCCAGTGGAATCATCTCCAAAATAGGAGGCTTCCATCTGGGTGCCGAACACCTGGTCATACTGCTGGCAGAAGGTGCGGAAAACGTTCTGGATGAGCACCTCACCCGTCTCGCTGTCCACCAGTTCGTAACGGGTGGTGGGGGAGTCGTAGGAAGAAGTGTTTTCCATGTCGTAGAGCTGGAAGGTTAGGGCGTTCCAGGTTCCTCCCATATCAGCGTTGTCCAGCTGAGATTCTAGGAACAGGTATTGCTCGTTTTGATAAACGCTAAATCCATTGGTATAGGCGTTGTACTCCTCCTCGGGAACGGAAGCGTAGGTGGAGATCAGCTCCTCGTTCTCATAGCGGCGCAGCTCCACGGGGCGATACTCCGTGTCTCTGGTGTAGAGGGACCATGTTACGTAATTCCCGCTTGTGTCGGGCATGGAGCAGATGTACCCGTTCACCGGATCGGGAGCCCGGTCCAGACTGGCGCTGATGCGGTAGTCCAGCTTCTTCCGGCCGGCAGACAGGTAGTTTTGGCTGGGGTATACACGTTTTTCTTTCAGGTCTATGGTGAATTCTGCTGTCACCCGGTTGTTTTGAGAATTTTCCCCGTTGGGGTTTATCGTTGTGGGGGAGTATTCATACAGGGTGAAAATGGCCTGGTCCACGCCTTCCGGGATAGATTTGAACGCATAGGTCACATGGTAGAAACCGTCATCCGCGGGAAGCTCCGGGTAGGAGACGGGAGACGCAAATGGATAAGGCGTGTCCGAAAGGATTTCCCCTTCCGGGGTGGTGAGCTGTCCGTAGTATCCCAGGCGCTGCGTTGTAGAATCCAGCTGGGAAAAAGGTACTATCATGGTGGACAACAGGGAACCAAACTCCGGGACGGCGGCCTGGATGGTGACACAGGTAGGCGTAGCTTCCACCCGCTCCAGGGTGACGCCGTTGTCCTCCACCTCCAGGTCTTGGATCAGAGAGCGGCTTGTATCCACCATCATGGAAAAGCATCCGTAAATGTCGGTTGACAGAGTGCTTTCCTCATCCACGTCACTATCTAAATTGATGAGACAGGGCATTTCTAGCAGGAGGTTGATACCATCACCATGGTTATAATTCTCCGTCAGACGGAAAGTCCAGCTGGCGTTGTATCTGCCGTCCTCTGTGTCCTGGAAGAAAAAGGCAGAGTCCCCGGTAGTTTGCATTTCCACGGGCCGGTCATCCACATAGACTTCCAGCGTGTTGGTGGAGGAGTCGTTGGGATCGGTGCAGGTAGAGAGATAGTAACCAGCCTGGGACGCCAGCTCCAGAGATACGTCCAAATGGAGATAAATCCCATCGCACCAGGCGTTCTCCACGGTGAGGATCCCTCCGCCACCTTCTATGGTCTGAGGCTCGAAGGCTGGGATCTCCTCCAGGACTTCCTGCTCCACATGGCTTTCCCCATCCCAGGGAGCGGGGGAGGGAGTGGGCTGTTCTTGGTCCTCACGGTCCAACTGCTGGAAGATCTGTCCCACGCCGGGGAGACTTTCCATAAACACCGGGTTGGCAAGGTAGGCTCCATAGGCTCCCACTACGGCTACCACCAGACAGACAGCAAAGGCCGCGCAGGCCCGCAGGGCGGACTGGTAGAAGGGGCGGCGCTTCACAGGGAGCTCGTCTGGCAGGTCGTCCAGTGTAGCACGCACCGCTTTCAAATAGGATTCCGGAGGCTGTTCCACCTGGAATTCCCGGGCCAGATGCTTTTGAAACCGCTTATCCCGTTTCAGGTCATTTTTTGGCATGGCGTGCCACCACCTTTCCCTGTTCCCGTCCTTCGTAGGCTTCCCGGAACTTCTTCCTCCCGTGGGAGAGCCGCTGTTTCACGGCCCCCTCATTGATGGAGAGCATCCCGGCGATATCTTTCACGGAAATGTCGTTTAAGTAATAGAGGGTCAGTACCAACCGGTCGTTTTCGCCCAACTCGTTGAGGATCCGCTGGACGTCCAGGGAGGTCTCCCGTTCTTCCTCCACGCCTTCCTCCGGCAGGATCTCCAAGGGCACCAGCCCTTTCTGCTGCCGCAGTAAGTCGTAGCAGCAATTTATCAAAATGCGGGTCAGCCAGGTTTTAAAATATTTTGGCTGCCGCAGGTCACTCAATTTGTAAAAGGCCTTGCACACGGTTTCCTGCACCGCATCCTCCACGTCTTCTTCTTTGTGGAGGATGGCCTTCGCCGCCCGGTAAAGGGCCAGCTGATTCTGTTCGATCAAGGCCACAAAGGCGTTTTTGTCGCCTCGCTGGGCCTTTCGTACCAATCGCTCCAAAACATCCTCCTTATTCCCCCGAGGCAAATCCCCGCAATTTTCCCGTGTCGTCCATTAGACATGGAACACCGGGAAAAGGTAAGCTCTTTTCTAAAAAAATTTTTCCCGGCCATACCCAAACAGGAAACAGGCCGGGAAGATCCACTTAATAGGGTTCAAAACAGATGTTTAGGTCTACATTTCCCGAGATGCCCGGCACCGTGCCGCTGGCGGAGTACTGCCAGATACGGAAATCGTAATACAGGCTGGGGGCGGGCTGGTACTCTGCGTACCACAGAGCGTAATCCTTCAACTCCTCCAGGTTAAAGGTGTTGTAGGCCATATGCTTGTTGGTGTACACACAGGCGGTGTAACCGTTTTTCTCGATCCGCTCACAAAAGGCTTTGGAAAAGCCGGTCACTTCTTCCCCGGACATATCGTAGGCCCGCAGATCCTCTGCGGGAAGCTGCTCGCTGGGGATGGGAGTCTCCCAGTCGAACACGATGGGGTAGGAGAGCTCCCGGCCGTTCAAGGTCTCCAGAACAAAGTCGGCTTCCTCCCGGGCTTCATCCTCCGTTACCGCCTGGGAGAAGAAATACACGCCCACTTTCAGACCGGCATCCAGAGCCCCCTGGTAGTTCTGCTCAAAGGTGGCGTCCACGTTCAGCAGACCTTCCGTCATGCCTCGGTAGCCCACCCGCAGGATGGCAAACTCGATACCTGCGTCCTTGACTGCCTTCCAGTCGATGGTTCCCTGATGCTCGGAGACATCCACACCCAAAACGGCTTTGCCATCGTTATAGGTGATGAAGCTGCCATCTTCCACGAACTTTTCGGTGTCGTAGGTGTTCAGATCCATGTCAAACTTGGGCACCAGCCGTTCGCCTTCGTAAATGTCGTTCACCAAGACCATGTTGTCCGGGACCTGAGGACCTTCCTCCTCTGTTTGAACTCCACCGCCCACCAGGGAGAGAATCACCACTGCTACCACGACCACAAAAGCCACAGCGGCGCTGGCAATGTAGACCCGGGGATCGATGGGGTTGTTTTTTCGATGTTTCGCCATAAATCCTCCTAGTTCAAAAAGCTTCCTGAAAAAATAGGGGGTGTCGCAAAATAGTGTTTTGCAACACCCCCGCGGAGTCAATTATTTTTTGAAGGTTTTCAAGGCCAAGGTAATGGGCACACTTCCCGAAATTCCTGGGACGGTTCCTTCCTTGGTGTACTGCCACATGCTGAAATTGTAATAGAAGCTGGGTTTGGATTTGTATTCCGCATACCACAGGTCATAGCTGGTCAGCTGGGAAAGATCCAGCTTTTCATAAGCCATAGTCTTGGTGGCGTAATAACTGGCTTCAAACCCTGCCAGCTCCACCTTGCTGCAGAAGGTGTTGATGAATCCGGTGACCTGTTCTCCGTTGCACTGCACGGTCCGAGAGGTCTGGTCTACACTGCCATCGTCGTTGGTGTCATACTCCCAGAAAAAGGCGATGGGATAGGTGACATTGTAGCCCCGGATCTGTTCCAGAACGAACGTGGCTTCCTTGTCCGCCTCATCGTTGCTGATGGCCTTGGAGTAGAAGTATACGCCCACAGGCAGGTTGGCCTCCGTAGCGCCGGTGATGTTGGCCTGGAAATTGCTGTCCAATACGATGTTGCCGTCGGTCTTTTCCCGATAGCCCACGCGAATCATGGCGTAATCCACGCCGCTTTCCGCCACCTGGGACCAGTCGATCTCCCCGTTTTTGGAGTTGACGTTGATGCCTACATAGGAATCTCCGCCCTCATAAGTAATGACGCCATTGCCTGCGTCTCGGAAATCATCCAGTTGGTAGCTGTTGGTGGTGATGTCGTAGTAGGGGATGGTCATATTGCCATCGTTCAGGTCGTTGACGCTGAGCGTGCCGTCCTGGTTGTGAGACAACACCTCCACCGAGCTGGTGCGAGGACCCCGAATCAGGATCACAGCGGAAACCGCGATGATGACCACCACCAGAAGACAGGTGACCCCCAAGAAAAGGTTGCGTTTTTTCATGGAATCCATATGGTCTTCCACTCCTTTTTTCAAATAGACAGTCAAAAGCCCCCATCGGGGCAGTATGATCGATAGTAGAGCTTTGCCACATTATACACGAAAAAAGTCGAAAAGGCAACCAGGGAAGGACATTTCCTCCTATTCCCAAGGAGAAAGAGGGGGATTTTTTGTAAAGGTGGAGTCAGGTCGCACTGACGAGAGGAGGAGCGACATGTCTGAAAACAAAGGCTTTACGTGGATTTTCTTTGACAATCCGGATGTGTAGCGGTATAATATAGGATTGAAAAAGGATTATGGACAAAAGGAGAAAAAACCATGAGTGATCTGGAGCAGGGCAAGACCCGGGAGATGATCCCTCACTTTACCCGGGAGCTGGGAAGAGCTGTCACGTTCCTTCACCGCAGCCGCAGCCGATTTATGTCGGAGCGTTTGCGGGATCTTGGCTTTTCCGGCGCCATGTATTTGATCTTGCTCCACATTGAGCGTCATCCTGGCACCACCCAGGACAATATTGCCAACCACATGTTCATTGATAAATGCAATGTGGCCCGGCGCACCAAGAAACTGGAAACCCTGGGGTATCTGTACCGGGAGACCGACCAGACCGATCGTCGTCAGAACAATCTGTACCTGACGGAAAAGGGTGAGGAACTTGTGCCGGTGATCCGTTCTTATCTGGCCCAGTGGGGGAATTCCATCACAGCCAGCCTGACCGACGAGGAGTGCGCCTCTCTTCTGGCTCTTCTCACCAAGATGACCGGCCAGGACCGGAAATGATTTCATGTTAAAACCATAAGCCTGTTGGGGAACGCATTTCCCAGCGGGCTTTTTTATTTGAAATGAGAAAGGGATGCCGAAAAAAACGGCATCCCTTTTGGTGTACGACTAGTCGTACGAAACAGTATTTTTTAGAAAAGCACCGGGCCAAGCTGATACCAAACACGCCGGAAGAAAGGCAGTTCCTTTTTCAGTAGGGCGATCATCCGGTCCCGTTCCTTCTGGAAGGGAAGCAGCTCTTCTCCGGTGAGGGCGTGCTGACTGAACCTGGCTTTCAACGCCAGATCTTCCAGGCCGGGAGGCAGGTCCTCCTGCCAGGTGGGAATGGCTTTTTCTGCCACTTTTCGCAGTTCCAGCAGGGAGGCGTACAGCGCCAGAGCAGCCTTGTTCCGATCCCGCTGGGAAAAACGCTCCATATGGGAGTGGAGCAGGATCTTCCTTCGGGCCAGCACCCCAGCGACCAAAAGCAGGATCCCAGCAAACAGACCGACCAAACCCCAGAGGACTCCGCTGGCGGAACCGGACGCGGTTCCGGGAGCAGGTGAAGTGGTTTGATGGGGTTTAACAGTGGGCTGAATCGTAGGAGTGGCTTCCGTAGCGGGGGAAGGAGAGGGGCTGGAGCTGGGTTTCGGGGTGGGCGTCGGTGTAGGCGTAGGAGTGGGCTCCTGCTGCTCTGAGACAGGACGGGCGTCCGATGTGGCGGCGGGAGCATCCGGACCGGCGGGGGTCACTTCCACAGGGATCCACCCCGTGCCCCCGGTGTAGATCTCCACCCAGGCGTGGGCGTTGTAATCAGGCACATCCACCCAGCCTTCCTCCCCAGAGGGGACAGCGTAGCCTTCCGCGTACCGGGCGGGCAGGCCCAGGGCCCGGAATATGGCCACGGCAGCGGAGGCGAAATGGACGCAGTACCCCTGACGGCTCTCGAAAAGAAAATATTCCACAAAGTCTCTGCCTTCCGGCAAAGCAGGCGGGGTCAGGGTGTAGGTGCATCGGGCGCCCAGGGTGCTGATCACTTTCTGAATCTGGGAGACAGCGCTGTAAGCGTCGTACTGGGACAGCTGGTAGATGCCATTCTCTCCCAGGAACTCCAAAAGTTGGTCTTTCAAACTGTCGGGAAGCTGGGTGTAATGTTCATAAACAAACTGATTGTAGGCTTCCAGAGTGCGGGAAAATTCCTGCTGTGGTTCTGTGAGATAGCTCATGACTTCCTGGGGGACAGTCCACAGCTCCCAGTCACGGAGAGAGGTCATCACGCCGGTTTCGTCATAGAGACCTTGTTCCAGCAGGTCCAACAGATTGTTGCTGTCGCTGCCCCAGACATTTCCCTCCCAGGTTTCGGGATCGGTGGAGTCCTGATTTTGAGAATCCAGATACCCGGTGAGCACTGCGGTGATGACTCTGTCCGGGTAATACCGCTGCTGCTGGGGAAGGGCCCAGGCTTCCAGCTCATAGGAAGTGGTTCCCCCAAAGAACCGGGAGGACTCCAAAAATCCGTCCCCTACATAGGAAAGCGGGTTTTCTCCCACGCTGGACTGGGTCAGGCCATAAGGCACGTATACGCATTTAGGATTGGCGTTCACATTTTCCACAGACAGCTGGTAAGTGGGTAAGCTGTCCTGGTCAAAGACGTTTTGGATCCGGTCCAGCATTACCTGGGGCTGTTCACCGCCGAGAAGCTCTGCCAGTTCTCGCTGGTCTTGAGAGGGGAGCCTTTCCCAGCTAGTGCCGGTATAGACGCTGCCCACAAAGCTCTTGAGGAAATCTTTCTCCTGGTTGGCGGCTCCTCCTGTCTGGGAGGAGTTGTCGTCCCACTGGTAGCGTACCCGAAGCATGGTCTCGCCTGTGTAGGTGCGGGAACCCAACGAGGATAGATTTACCCGGCTGTTGCCGCTGCCCACACCGCCTTGGAAGGGACTATCGATCCGAATGCTGGCGAGGCTTTCCCACACGTCCGCGACGATCTGAGGCCGCTGATAAGTGGAGGGAGGCACCAGCCAGTAAGTCAATGCCATAGATAGGGCTGCTCCGCCCAAAAACAGCAGGAGCATCGCGGGACGTGCCACGCCATTTCCTCCCGCGTGAAATTTCCCCCGGTCTTCCAGCAGGCGATGACGTCCGCCGAAAGAGTGGGAAAACAGCAGGAGCATGGCCCAGAACAGCAGCAGTGTGGCCAGATAGGGCGTGGGCGGGATCACAGAGATGGCAAGGGGGATCAGCAGCCAAATCCCGGTAAGGCAGAACGCCCCAAGGGCGCTTTTCCGTCCCACCAGAAGCCACCCTAGGAAAAACAGGAAGGGAAACAGAAACAGACAGCAGAACCAGGTGCAGTTTTCCTGGATCTGAGCTTGGGTGAGGGTCAGGTCGGTTTCCAAATAGGGTAGAGTGATCCCCAGTTTCTCCTCGTAGGAGGAGAGCACCAGGTTCACCGTATAGGCGCAGCCTTGGAGCAGATTCTCAAAACGGTACCAAACCACCGCCGTCCACAGAAGGATCCCGCCCAGGGAGAGAATCCACGAGGGCCGCTTTGATAAGAACACCAACATGGAAAACAGCAGGCACACAACCCCTGTTATTACGGCGGGGAGAGGAGATACCGGCACTTGAAAGGTGCCGAAAAAGCATCCCAAAGCGCCAATGTTTCCCAGCAGGAGCAGGGGGCCGAAAAACAGGCCTTGGGAAAGAATGCCCGGCTCAGAATACAATACCCGGGGCTTGTCCAGAAGGGAGCGGCGCGCTCCGGTTTCTTGCGGTTGTTTTGCCAAGAGCGTCACCTCCTTACAGGGTCAAGCCGTTGAGGCTTTGGGGGATCTGCCCGGGCGTCAGCAGGATCCGTTCCAAAGAGGCCGGGCGGAGTTCAGCGGGGAGCTCCTCCTGCTGGGAGCTGGTCTGAATCACTGTCAGCCGAGCGCTGGGGAATTTGTTCTCCAGTACCAGCAAGGGCTGAGACTGGGGGGCGTGGCAAAGGTAGATCCCGTGAGAAATCCCACCGGGCAAAACGTCTTCGCTCAGGGGAGGGAAGGACAACTGGCAGCCAAAAGCCAGCAGTTCCTGCCACAAGGGCAGCACATCCTGGAACTGGGTCACCTCTCGGCATTGGAACTGCCCTTTGCTGGGGGACCAGTACAGCACTCGGTGAGCATGTTCTCCCTCGGCCAGAAAACTGGAAAGACTGGCGAAAGCGTCCAGCAGGGCGTCAGCTTCTAGGCTGTCGCCGTTCAAGTCCAGCAAAAACAGCAGATGGTCGGAAAGAGGCAGTCCCAGTTCTTTCACCAGAGTGCGGCCCAGTTTCTGGGACAGTTTCCAGTGGACCCGGGACAGCCTGTCCCCCTCCTGATAATCCCGCAGGGCGAACAACTCTGTGGGATCGTCCCCGGGCTTCTTCTGGGAATACCGTTCCCCTTCGCTGTCGGGGGTGGGAGATTCCAGAAGCTCCGGCTCCACAGGGTAGACCGTGGGCCAGAAATAGGCGGTCACTTCCCGGGGCCGCCGGACCGGCAAAGCGAACAGTCCCAGGTGGTCGCAGACCCACAGGTGTTCCACCCGGCAGACCACCTGCCCGCAGGTCTGGGAGGTGAGTTGGTGCTGGAACAGCTGGCGCTGAGGACCAGCGGTAAACAGGAAGCGCTCCCGTTCCCGCTGGCCGGTGAAGGTGTTCCGTACAGTGAGCCGTGCCCTGACTCGTCCGCTGGAAAACGGTGTGGCGTTCCAGACTTCCAGCCCCAGGGGGATAGACTCCCCTTTTCTGGCGCCGGGGACAGAGGTTTCCCCTTGGCCCGCGGAGAGGGAGATTCTCACTCCCAGCATGGCGGGCAGGGAGATGGCCAGGGAGACCACTGGCAGCAGCAGTGACAGAACCAGCAGATACAGGGAGAGGTACCCGTTAAAGCAGATGAAAAACAGGATCACGCACAAAAGCACCAGAAAATAGGCCACTCTGCTTTTCCACATCAAAACACCCTCCCTTCTGAAAACCTGTCATGGCTCATACCAGTTTGGGCTGGGGGACAGAGTCCCACACTTCCGAGAGCAGAGTGTGAGCGGTGCGATCGCTGAGACGGGCCTGAGGATCGGGAGTGATCCTGTGCTCCAATACATTGTAATAGAGAAGCTGCACGTCTTTGGGCAGAACGTAATCCCGGCCCGCCATCCAAGCGGAGGCACGGCAGGCCCGCACCAGAGCGGCGCCGGCTCGAGGACTGGCCCCCAGCCGGAGAAGGGGATGCTGCCGGGTGGCGGCGCAAAGGCTGGCCACGAAGTGGTAAAGATCCTCTGCCACATGGACCTGTGCCACTTCCTGCTGCATCTCACATACTTCCTCCAGGGTGACGATCTGCCGCAGCCCGTCCACAGGGCGGGAGCCTTCCGTCTGTTTCAGGATGAGGATCTCCTGATCCAAAGAAGGGTAGCCGATGGACAGCCGCATCATAAACCGGTCCAGCTGGGATTCCGGCAAAAGCTGGGTACCGGCGGAACCCACTGGGTTCTGGGTGGCGATGACGGTAAAGGGCTTCGGCAGGGGACGACTCACACCGTCCACAGTGACTTGGCCTTCCTCCATGGCCTCCAGCAGGGCGGATTGGGTCTTGGCGCTGGTGCGGTTGATCTCATCCGCCAAAAACAGATTGCACAGCACGGCGCCGGGCCGGTAGGAAAATTCCCCGGTCTGGTTGTCCCACACGGAAAAACCTACCACGTCGGCAGGCAGCACTTCCGGGGTGAACTGCACACGGTTGTAATGCAGGCCCATGGCCTTGGAAAAAGCCAGGGCAAGAGTGGTTTTTCCCACACCGGGGTTGTCCTCTAATAGAATGTGGCCTCGGGCCAGTATGGCCATGAGCACTTTACACACCACGGTATCCTTGCCCAAAATAGCTCTGCGTACTTCATTGACCACGGCCAGGGCTTTTGGTTGCAGCATGACGTTTCCCTCCTTGTGATTCCTTTTTCATGATCTCCCAAATGTCCACGGAGAGAGCAAGTTCCTCCTCCGGCAAAAGACTGTTTTCTGCTATTATACTATATTCTAGGGCAAAGAAACAGAAAAATCACCCACTGCCCGGAAAAAAGACAGAACTGGGTGACCAAAGTGGCTGTTTCCCGGCGGGGCGAAAAGGCCAGTTTTGCCCGAGACAAAGGGAAAAACAGAGGGTTATAAGTCGAAATATTTTTTCGAAAAAGAGTTGACAAAGGGCCGGGGGAATGCTATATTGAAAACGTATTCTGATAGCACGAAAGATGGACTCACAGCTTTTGTAAGTCATTGGACTGTCTGAATGATTTACACAAGCTGTGAGTTTTTTTAAACAGCCGCGGGTCTCCCTCTTCGGTGAAGCACAGCCTTCCAACATGCCGGGAAACCGGTTGCCGGCGCTGCTAGCATAATACGATCTTACACTAGGAGGTGCCGATTTATGAACGGTACAGTCAAATGGTTCAACGCAGAAAAGGGTTATGGCTTCATCTCTAACGACGAGGGCGGCGACGACGTGTTCGTGCATTTCTCCGCTATCGTGGCTGACGGCTTCAAGACTCTGGAAGAGGGCCAGAAGGTTACTTTCGAGACCGAGCCCGATCCCAAGAACAGCGCTAAGCTGCGTGCTGTGAACGTCCAGAAGATCTAAGTCTCAAAAGACAGAGGCCGGTTTCCCGTGAGGAGCCGGCCTTTTGTTTTTGCCCTCTCAAAATTTGTTTTGATTTTTTGAAAAAAGTCCTTGACATTCGGGCATCTATCTCGTATAATAAACAAGCGCTCGAAAAAAGGGCGAAAAAAGAAGATGCGGGAGTAGCTCATCTGGTAGAGCGCCACCTTGCCAAGGTGGAGGTAGCGAGTTCGAGCCTCGTCTTCCGCTCCAAGACGTGGAAAAGACGCTTATTTTGCTCATAAAGTAAGCGTCTTTTCTTCAAGATGGTGACATAGCCAAGTGGTAAGGCATGGGTCTGCAAAACCCTGATTCCCCGGTTCAAATCCGGGTGTCACCTCCAAAAAGAACGCTTCTTTGAAGGAAGCGTTCTTTTTTTGTTTTATCGACTTATCAGCGCTAAAAAGAACCGGTCGCCACAATCTCTGTGTTGACCGGTTCTTTTTTATTCATATAAGGACTCTGCCAGCTCCGTGGCGTAACGCACGGAAGCCATGGCGTCTTTGCCGTAGAAATCCGCTCCAATGCTGTCAGCGTATTCCTGGGTAAGCACTGCACCGCCTACCATCACTTTCACCTGGGGCGTTTCCTTTCGCAGCAGTTCAATGGTCTCTTTCATATTCACCACTGTGGTGGTCATCAAGGCGCTCAAACCAACCAGCTGGGCCTTTTCCTTTTTGACCGCCTCCAGCACTGTTTCGGGAGGAACATCCTTTCCAAGATCAATGACATGGAATCCGTAGTTCTCCAAAAGCACTCTCACGATGTTCTTTCCAATGTCATGAACGTCACCTTTGACTGTGGCGATTACGATGGTCAAATGACTCCGTTTGGTGTCTTCCTCACCTTTCAGCTGGGACTTGATCACTTCAAAGGCAGCCTTCGCCGCTTCAGCGCTCATCAGAAGCTGGGGGAGGAAGAGGGTTTTCTTCTCGAAACGGTCGCCTACCGCGTCCAGGGCGGGCACAATCTCCTCGTTGATGAGATCCAGCCCCGACTTGGTTTTTAGGCCTTCCTGGGCCGCCTGGTGGGCTGAATCTTTCAATCCCTTCTCAATAGCTTCCCGCAGCGTATAGGACGCGACTGTGGGAGCAGCAACAACGGCCGGTTTTTCCTGGCCGTAGGCGGCGATATACTCCATGCAGTTTTCGTCCCAACCGCTCAGCGCACAGTAAGACCGATAGGTGCGCATCATCTGCTCCGACTTGGGATTCATAATGGCGGCATCCAACCCTCGCTGAAGAGCCATCAAGAAAAAGGCAGAGGTGATATTTTCCCTCTGAGGCAGCCCAAAAGAGATGTTGGACACCCCCAGGGATGTTTTCACTCCTAATTCCCTTCGGATGCGTTCCAGGGCCTCCAGGGTCACGAGAGCAGCATCCTGGCCTGCGCTTACTGCCATGGTAAGGGGATCGATGATGATGTCGTGTCGGGGGATTCCGTAGGAAAGGGCCGTCTGCACGATCCGTCTGGCGGCCAGGAAACGTCCTTCCGCCGTCTCAGGGATCCCTTCCTCAGTGATGGTCAAGCCGATCACCACACCGCCATACTTTTTCACCAAGGGAAAAATAGCCTTCATGGACGAAGCCTTGGCTGTAACAGAGTTCACAAGGGGTTTGCCGTTGTACAGGCGCATGGCCCGCTCCATGGTCTCAGGATCCGCTGTGTCGATCTGCAAGGGCAGGGGAGAGACTCCTTGGAGCTCCTGGACCACCTCACACATCAAGGCTGGCTCGTCGATCTCAGGAAGGCCTACGTTCACGTCCAGTACATGGGCACCTGCGTCCTGTTGAGCAATTCCTTCTCGCAGCAGATAGGGAATGTCATGGTCTCGGAGCGCCTGTTTGAATTTGGGTTTTCCTGTGGGATTGATTCGCTCACCAATAATGACAGGTGTCTTACCGAACTCTACCCAGCGCAGTCCTGAAGTGACAATGGTACGAGAAGGAGCAGGAAGAGGCTGGCAGCGCAATCCTGCACAGGCCGCGGTCATTTTCTGGATGTGTTCCGGGGTAGTCCCACAACAGCCGCCTACCACCCAGGCGCCTTCTCGGGCGATCTCACCCATCCAGCCAGCGAACTCATCAGGCCCCACGTCATAGCAGGTCTTGCCGTCACGCTCCACAGGCAGCCCAGCATTGGGATTCACCACAATGGGTAGTCTGGTAAACTCTCGCAGTTTGGGCAGCAGTGCTGCCATCTGCTTGGGACCAAGCCCACAGTTGAATCCCACTGCGTCCGCTCCAAGTCCTTCCAACACCGCAGCCGCTACCGCTAAATCACCGCCGGTGAGAAGTTTGCCGTCCTCATCAAAGGTCATGGTGACAAACACAGGCAGATCGGAACCTTCCTTGGCTGCAAGCAGAGCTGCTTTAGCTTCGTAGATATCGCTCATAGTCTCAATGAGGATCGCCTGAGCCCCAGCCATCACGCCAGCATGAACCATCTCCCGAAAGGCGGACACGGCGTCCTCAAAAGCCAGTTCTCCCATGGGACGGAGCAGCTTGCCCGTAGGTCCGATGTCCAGGAATACAACGCCCTTTCCGCAGTCTACGACAGCCTTCAAAGCGTTCTGGACGCCTGCCGTTACGATTTCCTCAACAGAATAGCCGCTTCCCTCTAATTTAAAGCGATTGGCCCCAAAGGTATTGGTCTTTATAAAATCCGCTCCGGCACTAAGATAAGAACGGTGGATCTCCACCAATTCCTCCCGATGAGAGAGGTTCCAAAGCTCGGGAAGTTCTCCTGGCTGCAATCCTTTCGACTGCAAGATGGTGCCCATAGCGCCATCAAAATAACAGAGCTTACCGCCCAGCATACTCAGCACATGACTCATGTTCATTCCTCCTTTGTACGCGTATCATTTTCTTCTCCCTTGCGAAAGGGACAATTCTTCGCCGAACAGCTCATGCATTTGTCCACATGACAGAGGGAGGGATCTTTGGAAAGCCCCACCACACCTGTAATCGATTTCATGGGGAGCATCAAAAAGGTGTCCGTCAAAGTCACACCGATCTTTTTTGAGACCTGGAGAGCGTCAAACAGAAAACGCTGGCTGGAAAGAGGAAGATCTCCATATCCCGGACTGTATCTGGGACGCAGAAACAACCCCTTTTCCTTAGCGTATGTTTCTAAATCTTCCTGGGCCTGGTCCGCTTGTTCCTCAGTGTAAACGGCAGCACAAGCCTGCAATACCGGCACCAAGGACATCTCTACCAGCTCATACCGCCGGATGAGGGCATCCACCCCCGGCCCCAAGGTAAAAGCTACCAAGAACGCTTCCTGACAGCCTTTTAGATGGGCAGCCAGCGTCTTACTGGGAAGATAGGTCCCACCGATCACAGCACCGTCGTCCCTTACAGAAAGGGAAAACTTCCCCGACACATACCGAGGCATAGCTGCCTGTATCAGTTCTTTCTCCGCTCGGGCGATTAGAAGGTCCAGCTGAGGATCGCTATTTCCAGCACCCAGATAGCGGAGGATCTCTTGTTTCTCCATCGGCGGTTACCGCAGAATATGGCTCAGGTTTTCCATGATCTTCGCCGCGGTCTTGGGACGGTTCATGGTGTACAGATGGATGTATTTCACGCCGTTCGCGATCAAATCGATGATCTGGTCCGTAGCATAGGCGATACCGGCCTGCTCCATAGCCAGAGGATTGTCAGAGAACTTGTCCGCAATAGCCTTGAACCGGGGCGGCAACATGGAGCCCGAAAGCTCGCAGCTGCGCTTGATCTGCTTAGCATTGATCACCGGCATAATTCCCGGGATGACCGGCACGTTGATGCCAACCGCCAGCACACGATACAGGAAGTTGTAATAGACGTTGTTGTCAAAGAACATCTGGGTGGTGAGGAAATCACACCCGGCGTCCACTTTTTCCTTCAAAAAGGCAATGTCGTCTTCCTTGTGCTCACATTCCACATGGCCCTCAGGATAACAGGCAGCGCCCACGCAGAAATCTCCCTGAGCCTTGATATCCTGGATCAACTGGATCGCATAGGTATAAGGACCGGGTACATAGTCCTTGGGAAGATCTCCCCGGAGTGCAAGAATATTTTCAATGCCCCGCTGTTTCATCTCTTCTAAACGCTGCCGCACATCCTCCTTGGTGGAGTCACAGCAGGTGAGATGGGCCAGCGCGGGGATGTTATGGGTATTCTGTATGTAGGAGGCCACTTCCACTGTCTTTTTCGAGGTGCTCCCGCCAGCCCCGTAGGTGACACTGATAAAATCCGGTCCCAGGGCCTGGATAGAGTCTACGGTCTCAAAAATACCGCTGAATTGGATGTCTTTTTTGGGAGGAAAGATCTCACAGGAAAAAGTCACTTTCTTGTCGTTCCTGTGAAGAAGCTCCTTGATTTTCATGTTGGATCACACCTTTCTGGATGACCGGTCTCTTTTTTTATATAAAAATGTATTTTATTATTTTATCATGTAACGAAATAATTGAAAAGAGAATACCCGAAAAACTTTCCTCATATTCCTACTGTGATAGGGGGGATCCCATGAAGCGAAAACTGTTTTTCTGGGTGTTGTTCTGCGCTTCTTTAGTGCTGTTCTGCGCCCAAACCATGGAGGCATTCGGCGTGGTGGCATTTCACGCGGATTTTTTTGAGAAAAAGGGTACCATTGTGATCGACGCAGGCCATGGCGGGGAAGACGGCGGTGCGGTAGGGGTAAACGGTCTGGTTGAAAAAGACATTAACCTAGCCATCGCTCTGGCTCTGGCAGAGGACCTGAAAGCAAATAATTTCGACGTGGTGTTAGTTCGGGACGGAGATTACTCTGTGGGAGATCAGAGTCTTTCCACTGTCGCGGAACGAAAGCGTTCCGATACAAAGCGCAGAGTCAGTTTGGTGGAAGAAACGGGGGACTGCCTGCTGGTGAGCATCCACCAAAACCAGTTTTCTCAAAGCCAATACAGCGGCGCCCAGATGTTCTATTCCCCCAACAATGAGGAAAGTGCTCAGCTGGCGGAATGTATCCGTCAAAGCGTAGTAAGCTCCCTCCAACCGGAGAATACCCGTCAGAATAAGGAAGCAGGGGAGGAGATCTATCTGCTGACCCATTGCCAAGTCCCGGCCGTTCTGGTGGAATGCGGCTTCTTGTCTAATCCTCAGGAAGCGGATCTTTTAGGACAGGAGTCCTATCAAAACGATATGGCCGCCGCCATCTACAACGGGATCATTGACTTCTTAGAACAAAGGGAAGAAGCACCCGCATAAAGTATTTTTCTCCTTCCGGATCTGTGGTATAATGTTCACAAGCACACGTGCAACGGCGCGGACGTGCGCGGACATACCGCACAGCGTGGGCGAACGCCCACCGTGCCCGGGGCGCGATCTGTTCACCACAGGTGTGATATAATCGCTGCAGGATATTATGAAAAACCTCAGACCAGACAGGAGAAAACAGCATGGCAGGAAAAAGTAAGTTGATCTACCAGTGCAGGGAATGCGGCTTTGAGTCCGCCAAGTGGATGGGGAAGTGCCCCAGCTGCGGGGAATGGAACTCCTTTGAAGAAGCCATTAAAGAACCTGTGACACCGGTAAAAAAAGCAGGCGTCAGTGGGGGAAGACTGTCTCGTCCCACGCCGATCAATGAGATCAGCACCCAGGAGGAGGCGCGTTACCACACAGGACTTTCCGAGCTGGATCGGGTTCTGGGAGGAGGCATTGTCAAAGGCTCCCTGATTTTAATCAGCGGCGACCCAGGCATAGGCAAATCCACCATGCTGCTCCAGATCTGCGAGACTTTGGGCCAAACGTTGCGCATCCTGTACGTGTCTGGAGAAGAGTCTGCTCGGCAGATCAAGCTGCGGGCATCTCGACTGGGCGTAGAAAGTTCCAATCTGCTGATCCTTACAGAAACGGATGTTCAGTACGTGGTGGAAGAGATCCAAAGCGAACGCCCCGACCTGGTGATGATCGACTCCATCCAGACCATGAACCACACAGACCTGAACTCGTCCCCAGGCAGTGTCACCCAAGTGAGGGAATGCACCAATGCCATGATGCGCTGCGCCAAATCCCTGGATATTCCCATCATCGTAGTGGGACACGTCAACAAGGACGGAGCTATCGCCGGTCCCAAAGTACTGGAGCATATCGTAGACGCTGTGCTCTATTTTGAGGGCGATCGTCAGATGACCTATCGGATTCTTCGGGCGGTAAAAAACCGCTACGGCTCCACCAACGAGATCGGTGTGTTCGACATGGGGGAGAATGGGCTGCATCAGGTGGAGAACCCCTCTCAAGCCATGCTTTCCGGCCGTCCCAAGGACGTTTCCGGCACCTGTGTCACCGCAGTGATGGAGGGCACCCGACCCATTCTTGCGGAGATCCAGGGGTTGGCTACCACCTCTGGTTTTGGCACTCCCCGGCGCATGTCCACTGGCTTCGACTACAACCGCATGGCGCTGATTCTGGCTGTTTTAGAGAAACGGGCCGGGTATTATTTTTCCAACTTAGACGCCTACGTAAACGTGGTAGGTGGGCTTCGGCTGGACGAGCCTTCTGTGGATCTGGCTGTGGCCATGTCCTTGATTTCCAGCTTGAAAGATACTCCCATCCGGGAGGATACGGTGGTATTTGGAGAGATTGGTCTGGCGGGCGAGCTGCGCAGCGTCAGCCACAGCGACCTGCGTATCGGGGAAGCGGCTCGCTTGGGCTTTACCCGGTGTGTGCTGCCGTACCATGGTTTAAAAGGGTTGAATCCGGCTCGGATGCAGGAGATGGAAATCATTGGAGCGAAAAACATCCGGGAAGCCTTTGAGTCCGCTACATGAACAGCTTCCTGCGCCATCCCCGGCTGCCTGAGGGATCAGTATCCCTGGTACTGATCTCTGGAGAGTACCCTTGGTTAAAAGACGCTTTAAAGCGGCAGGAAATTCAATCCATTACAACCTCGGCGGACTTCCGGCTTCCGGAACCCGTACGATTCCATCCTGATCTGCAAGTGTGCCTCTTTCCGTTTGAACAAATGTTCGTTTTAAAGAAGAACAATCTTGTTGATCCTCTCACAGCTCTGGGATTTCATGTGACACAGACCATTGCACAGCCAACTCCACGATATCCTGGGGATGTGTTATGTGGAGGATTCCTGTGGGGAGAACATTTTGTTGGGAATCCCAAGGGGATCGATAAAGCTATCCAGGAAGCGGCCCATGATATTGGTTTAAAGCCACTGTGGGTACGGCAGGGCTATGGAGCTTGCTCCACAGTTTTGGTAGATGAGCGTTCCGCCATCACAGCAGACCAAGGCATGGCACGTGGATTGATGGATAACGGTTTCGAAGTGCTGGTGATCCGTCCGGGTCATATCCAGCTGCCTGGTTACGATACAGGTTTTCTAGGCGGTTGCTGCGGGAAACTGGCGCCAAATGAATTGGCGTTTACAGGGGAACTATCCAGCCATCCCGACGGGGAGCGTATCAAAGCGTTTTTAGGAAAACAAGGCGTCAAAGCCATAGAATTGAAAAAAGGCCCTCTGGTAGATGTGGGCGGTATTCTGCCGCTGCTGGAAAAACATTAACCCAGAAGAGGGCTGGAAAAGAAAACACGAAATTATACAAAATCAATATTTTGTATAATTTGGGGGAGGAGAAAAAGCGCTGATATGAGTTTTTCCATTAAAGACGAAATGCCGGAGATCGTCCAGCAGTACGCTATGTATCTACGGAACATTCGTGGACTTTCCGCGAAAACAGTTGACGAATACTGCATGGACCTACGAACGTTTTTCCGGTTTTTAAGAAGCCGTGACTTAAAGGACACGCCTTTAGATGAGATCCTTGTAAAGGACGTCACTCTGGATGAGATCCGCCAGATCAAAACTTACGATATCTTTGAGTTTATGAATTTCGTGGCTGACGAACGCAACAATATGAGTTCTACCCGTCAGCGGAAATCATCCTCGCTGAAATCCTTCTTCAAATACCTGACTGTCCACGAAAAGCTGCTGGATGAGAACCCCACCGAGAACCTGACCCCTCCTAAAAAGAAAAAGGCTCTTCCCCATTTTCTTTCACTCGAACAAAGTATCGAACTTCTGTCGGCGGTAGATGGCCCCGATGCCGAACGGGACCGGTGTATCCTGACACTGTTCCTCAACTGCGGCATGCGTTTATCCGAGCTGGTATCCATCAATCTGACGGACGTGATCCATAACAACTCCACACTGCGGATCCTGGGCAAGGGCAACAAAGAACGGATCGTTTACCTGAATCAAGCATGTTTAGAGGCGATTGACCATTACCTGGCGGTCCGCCCCAAAGATGATGTTAAAGATCGCAACGCCTTATTTCTCAGCAACCGCGGCACTAGGATCAGCCCAAAAACTGTGCAGTATATCGTCAAAAAATACCTGGAGAAAATCGGTTTAGGCGGTCCCGGGTATTCGGTTCACAAGCTGCGCCACACAGCCGCCACATTGATGTATCGCTATGGCAATGTGGATATCCGTGTGCTCCAGGATATCCTAGGCCACGCCAATCTGGGCACCACAGAGATCTACACCCACACTTCCAGTACTCAAATGGAGGAAGCTATCAATGCCAATCCTTTAGCCAAGGTAACAGAACGAAAAACAAAACCCGCCAAGAAAAAATCTTCTGACTCAGATGTGGACGACGACGAATCTTAACAGCAAACAAAAAAGGAAGCGGTTCCAATTGGAACGCTTCCTTTTTATTTTTTATTCATCTTGTAAATGGTTTTTTGCCTGAGATTTTTTCATCAGACGACCGTTGACATAGACCATCTTATCATCGTCGTCTTCCTCTTCCCCATCCGCCTCCGGCGGAGCGAAGAAGCGAGCTTCCTCAGGATCTTCCTTTACAGGCGCAGGCCCGTTCTTTTCTTCTTCCATTCTCTGCTGATAGGGCTTGATCAAGTACCGGTCCACAAGAGGATACACGGTGAAGTTGATGAAGTAGCTTACCAGCGAGAACAGCAGGAACACCAGAAGTGCCAGCAAAATGAAGATCGTCAGGCCGACCATGGGAACCACAGCGTAAATCACATAACCAAGGCCACCCAAAATGGCTGTAATGAGAATGTTCCGGCCCAGACCAGCCAGTGCTAAGATCAAAGCATTGCGATAGGCCTGGCTGAATTTCAGCTCAAAGGTGACGAACATCACCGGCAGATAATACTGGGCAAACAGGAACAACACTGCCAAAACCAAGCACAGCCAAAACGGAATGTAGAAGAACCAGTTCCGGGAAGTGCCGTTGTAATAGTACATGATGGAGAAGCTCAGGACCACATACACCACGTACACGATAAACCCATTGAGCAGGAAGTACTTCCAGTTTCCTTTTACGTTTTCCCAGAAATCAGACCACACGAAAGCGTGTTCTTCTCTGGCGTAGTTTCTGGTCACAAAGGTGAGACCCGCCGTAAAAGGCGCTAGCAGAACCAACGGCAAAGGCATGACGTACATCACCCAAAGGTCTACCTGAACCGCTCCATCACCCGACGGAAGCTGAAGCATAAAGTGGGTCGGCGACAGGAAAAGCAAAACCATCAGCGCCACAGCTACTGCGAAGGGAATCAGAAAGATCAAGTTGAGCTGTACCAACTGACCAAACTTCCGCAACAGAATCTCAAAGAATCTGACCGGAGCGGATTTAGGTGGGTCGTCCTTGTTTACACCCGGACCGGGTTTATTGTAGTTTCCAAAAATACCGAGAAAGGCCAAAAAACCAACTCCATTTCCACAGAACGTTATGGTTCATCCCAATTTCGCCTTGGGATGACAATCATTATACACCTGTTTTACATGGCTGTCCAGAAGCTGAACATAAACTTGTGTAGAAGAAATATCCGCATGTCCCATCATGGTCTGAATGTCCTTGACGGAGGCACCGTTTTCCAGAAGATGGAGTGCAAAGGAGTGCCGCAGTGTATGAGGAGTGATCTCTTTTGTGATCCCTGCCTCTGTGGCATAACCCTTGACAATCTTCCAGAACCCCTGACGAGTAAGCCGGCCGCCGTTAAGATTGACAAACAAAGCATTCCCACTTTCCGGACCTGTGATAAGCCCCCGCATCCGATAGATATAATCAGACACGGCCACCACAGCGGATGGGTACACCGGAATAGACCGCACACCCTTGCTGCCCCGGCAATAGAGCACACCGGACCGCAAGTTCAAATCTTGGATATTCAAATTGATCAGCTCAGACGCCCGAATGCCAGTGGCATACAGCAGTTCCAGCATTGCCTTATCCCGGCAGCCCTTGGGCTCTGTAATGTCGGGCTGTGCCAACAGCTGTTCAATTTCCTCTCCAGAGAGCACCTGGGGCAGCTTTTTTACGGTCTTTTCCAGTTTGATCCCCTTGGCGGGATTGTGGTCCATCTCCCCGCGGAAGATCAAAAACTTATAAAAACACCGCACCGAAGCCAGATTTCTGGAAATGGTAGTGGGCGAACGCTTGAGATCATGAAGATGATCCACATAACCCTGAATCACCTGCTCGTCCGCTTCCAAAGGATCCATATCCGCCTGAGACAAATACTCCAGGAAATATAACGTATCCCGCAAATACGATTCCCGCGTGTTTGCCGAGTTGGCCTTCTGGTTCGTAAGATAGTCGCTGAACAAGGAATAATAATCGCTTGCGCCGCTCATGCTCTGTCACCACCCTCTTTTCTCTTAAAGAAATACCGAATACACCGTTGCCGGCAAACAGCCAATCAGCGAAATTCCCACCGCAAAACTCATAAAAAGAAGCAAATCATGAAAGTACAGCTTCAAGTCCAAGCTGCCTTCACGGGAAGAAAAGCTGACCTTGGCCAAATGATCGGAAAAAACCAGCGAACGCACAGCAAACAGTAAGAGTAGTCCTCCCGCAGCTGCTGCGGCCGGTGTATATATCAATGCGGATCGAAGTAAACCTGAAAGCTCGTCCTCCCACAAAAAGAAGGAGACGCCGATTCCCACTGTTACTCCTCTAAAGAAGAGAAACAAAGGTACCGCGAATACCCCAAACGCGGTAACCCCCAGCAGGAATAGGGGGATCAAGCCGATCAGCACATTGAGCAAGAGAGTGGAAAAACAGGAGAAAAAACCTGAACCGCTTACCGGGATCCCGGAAAACTGCAAGGGAAGCACCCAGCGGTCTTGAAACAGGGGAACAAATACCCCACACGCCGCCCCAACGGCGACGCCCGTCAACAACACGGATAATAACAGAAAAAATGCCTTCCGATTTAAAAAGCGCTCCCAGAACGCCTTATCGTTCTCAGGGGAAGCGTTTTTGGAAAACTGTTCATTCAGACCACATTTCACAGCGCGCACATCCTCTCCATCCAAATAAGACCAGTGATCTTTGTCCAATGGATATGAAAGAAAAGACACAACTATGCGCCCATATCAGGGTCCATGAATAGTAGCACGAAAATTACAGGAAACCTAGGTTCTCTTTACCTAGAAACTAAACGGAAAGGTCACATTTTATGCAAACAAAAAAATACCAAAAAATACGCTTGAAGGAAAAAGAAATCTTTTTCCCAGAGGAAACCCAAAATATACATATAAACGGCCAAAAAGTGGCCCACATCTTGGGTTTTAGAGAAGCAACTTCGGCAAGGCATTACGCCGTTTGCAGCTTATGTTCCCTATCGTTTTCAGCCGGTTGCCCTAGAACCAGCTCGGAAGGAGCGTTTTTTCTCCCTGTGAATATATACTATAATACAAGTTTTGAGATTTTGCAAGCAAAATAGCGAATATTTTTTCGATTTTATTTAAACCAGCTCATTTTATGTATTTTTTATTATGTTAACCAATGTATATTAAGAGTTAAGGGTTATGTTATTTCCACAAAATCTTGTGCGCATAAAAATACACACGGATAGACCGTGTGTATTTCGCCCATTTCTCTTGATTAAAATTTCACCCGTCCTTTGCGATTCACTCCCAAGATTCCGCCCGTACAGCCGCTTAAAATAATGGCCACCAAACGGGCGATTCCTCCCACTCCAAAAGAGATGCCTACAACCCCCACTGAGCAGGCCAGGATACAGCAAGCAAAGAACAGACCACAAGCTCCGCCTATAAGAGCGCCTTTTTCTTTAGTAAACAAGGAAGCTGCCAGCCCACCCAAAAATACGGTACAGCAAGAGAACAGCGTCACCAAAACTGCCAGCAAAGGTTGCTGTGGCAAATTTCCTGTTTTCGCAATTACAAGAGCCGCATTGCCAAATACCACCAGTGAGGCGGCGGCTGTTACGCCTACAGATAAAAGAAATCCCTTTATTTTTTTCACTGACGCCTCTCCCCTTTCCTCGTCAGTGAATCATATGTGTGACCCAGTGATTTTAGGACAAAAAAAGAAGAGGTTCGAAAACCTCTTCTTCAAATATATACCATGGTCTGACTTAGGCCTGATCGTCCTCGTGAACAGTATCCACGCTGCCGATTGCCCAACGCTTCACACGCAGCTTGGACTTGTCGCTGCCGGTCTCAATGATGATGGAATCGGTTTCGTCCTTCACAGCGACAATGCGTCCGCACACGCCGCCGATCGTGGTGATCTCATCACCCACCTGGGCGTTCTTCCGCATTTCAGCTTCCTTCTTCTTCTTTTTGCTCTGGGGCCGGAAGAAGATGAAATACAGCGCCACGATAAAAACGCCGTACACCAACAGCATGATGATCATCTGGAGACCGCCACCAGCGGAAGAAGTTGTGTCGAGAGCCATAAATTGATTCATTTTGTCAATGCACCTCCGAATTAATGCTTTGATTATAACAAGAACCTGGCAAACTTGCAAGCAAATAGAAAAAACTTTTCTGTTTTAGATTCGTTTTCCTAAAATCTCTACCTTCTCCCGATAGAACTGCTCGTACCGCCCCTGGTCCAGCGCTTCCCGAATCTGCTCCATCAGATGATTATAGAAGTAGAGATTGTGCATCACTGTCAAACGCATGGCCAGCATTTCGCCCGCTTTAAACAGATGATGAATATAAGCCCGGTTAAATTTCTGGCAGACCGGACACTGGCATTCCTCGTCCAAAGGCGCCTGATCCAATTCGTATTTGGCATTGTGAAGATTCCGGCACCCCTGTGAGGTAAAGGCATGGCCATGACGGGCGTTGCGACTGGGCATGACACAGTCAAAGAGATCCACGCCCCGATAGACCGCTTCCAAAATATTGGCAGGTGTTCCAACTCCCATAAGGTAGCGGATCTTGTTCTTAGGCATGTGGGGCTCCACCGCTTCAATGATCCGATACATTTCCTCGGTAGGCTCCCCCACCGCCAATCCGCCGATGGCGTAGCCGTCCAAATCCATCTCCGCGATCCGCTTCATGTGTTCCACGCGCAGATCCTCAAAGGTACAGCCCTGGTTGATGCCGAACAGCAACTGATGAGGGTTGAGGGTATCCTCTAAACTGTTGAGGCGAGTCATTTCCTTCTTGCACCGCTCCAGCCACCGAGCTGTGCGAGCGCAGGAGGCTTTCGCATATTCGTATGTAGCAGGATTTTCTACACACTCATCAAACGCCATAGCAATGGTGGATCCCAGATTAGACTGGATGCGCATACTCTCCTCAGGGCCCATGAAGATACGGTGACCGTCCACATGAGAAGCGAAGGTAACACCTTCCTCTTTGATGTTCCGCAGCTTGGCCAGAGAGAACACCTGGAACCCGCCGCTGTCCGTCAGAACAGGACCATCCCAGCCAGTAAACTTCCGAATGCCTCCCAGCTTTTTCACAATCTCGTCTCCGGGCCGCAAGTGAAGGTGGTAGGTGTTGCATAACTGCACCTGGCAGTGGAGATCTTTCAAATCATAAGCAGACACCGCTCCTTTGATCGCCCCTGCGGTGGCAACATTCATAAAGGCAGGCGTCTGAACCGTGCCGTGAACGGTCTCAAATTCAGCCCGGCGGGCAGCTCCTTCCTGTTTGATCAATCGATACATGGATTTGCTCCTTTATCTTTCAAAATCCCAAAAAAGGGCGGTGCTGAGAAAGCCCTCAACACCGCGTTTCTTCTTTTCAAATTATAGCGTTTTTTTCAGCCGCCGTCAAGGCCACGCTTTACTCCGCCGCCTCACAGCTCACCGGAGTATATCCAGCTTCAGTAACAGCATCCATCAGCACCTGGTCCGCCACATCCTGAGACAGGGTAACGGTGGCCTTCTTGTTTTCCAGGTCAACAACTGCCTCACTGACACCTTCCACGCCAGCCAACGCTTTCTGCACATGAGCCTGGCAGTGAGCGCACATCATGCCGTCTACGATCAAAACTTTTTTCATAGTAACCATTCCTTTCTTTTGCTCCGGCTCAGTTTCCACCGGGATAACTGTTGATTGATTTTGTACTGCTGTACGAGAAACCTCCATTGTAGGAGGAAGTCCCTCTGTTTTAACACTTTTTCGCTTGAAAAACCGCAGGCGCAGGGCGTTAGTCACTACGCACACTGAGCTGAGGCTCATCGCTGCGGAACCGATCATAGGACTCAGCCGCAATCCAAAGGCCGGGAACAAAGCCCCCGCTGCCAGAGGAATCCCCAGTACGTTGTAAAAAAAGGCCCAGAACAGGTTCATATGAACGTTCCGCACCACCGCTCTGCTTAGGTCGATGGCCGCGGCAACGTCTTCCAGAGAATCCTTCATCAGCACCACGTCCGCAGACTCAATGGCAATATCGGTGCCTGCTCCAATGGCGATACCGATATCCGCTCTTGTCAAAGCAGGGGCATCGTTGATACCATCCCCCACCATAGCAACCTTATGCCCACCCTCTTGGAGCACGCGGATATGCGACTCCTT
>HF972622.1:16927-51582 GCA_000432995.1 Clostridium sp. CAG:1013 | reverse complement strand
TCTTTTCGAATCGCTTCTGCTGTCATTCCATTGTCGCCGGTGAGCATGACCACATGCAAACCCATTTCCCGGAACCGCGCAAGAGCAGCCCGGCTCGTCTCACGAACCGTGTCCGCCACAGCGATGATTCCTACCAACTTTCCGTCCCGAGCGAACAAGAGCGGAGTTTTTCCCTCACGGGCAAACCATTCCACCTCCCGCTCAGCCTTTTCCAATTCCTCTTGGGAAGACAACACGCTGCTTTCTTTCAGATAAGCCAGGTTTCCCGCTAAGTACCGCCTGCCATCCACCAGGGCAGAAACTCCACGGCCGGGCACCGCTTCAAACGATTCCACATGGGGCATAGATGCCCCTTCTTTTGTGGCGAACTCCACCACAGCCTGAGCCAAGGGATGTTCGCTGCCCTGCTCCACTGCTGCCGCTTCGGCAAGAAACTCCCTTTCGGAAAGGGCGCTGTCCAACACCAGCACATCGGTCACAGAGGGATGACCGGAAGTGATCGTGCCCGTCTTATCAAGAACGATCGTGTCCACACTGTGGAGGTTTTCCAGGCTTTCCGCAGACTTGATAAGGATCCCCATTTCCGCCGCTTTGCCTGTTCCCACCATGATGGCCACCGGAGTAGCCAACCCCAAAGCGCAGGGGCAGGAAATTACAAGCACAGAGATAGCGTTGGACAAGGCGAATTCAAACCCCATCCCTGCGACCATCCAAACAATGGCAGTAACCAGGGCAATCCCGATAACTACCGGCACGAATACACCGCTGACTTTATCAGCCAGCCGAGCGATAGGTGCTTTGGAATTGCTGGCCTCATCCACCAAACGAATAATCTGGGACAGAGTAGTGTCCTCTCCCACTTTGGAGGCCCGAAAACGGAAAGAACCGTTTTTGTTGATAGTTGCGGAGATCACCTGATCTCCCGGCCCCTTTTCTACGGGGATACTCTCTCCGGTAATAGCAGCCTGGTCTACGTAGCCGTGGCCTTCTGTCACCACACCATCCACCGGGATACCCTCACCCGGGCGAATAACTACAATATCTCCCGCAACCACTTCTTCTGCCGGAACAGTGTGCTCTTGACCATTTCGAATGACCACTGCGGTTTTGGGTGCCAGATCCACCAGCTTACCCAAAGCGTCTCCTGTCTTGGACTTAGACTTTGCCTCCAAATATTTCCCCACCGTCACCAGAGTAAGGATCATGGCGGCAGACTCAAAATACAGTGCATGAGCATACTGGTGAACCACTTCCATATCACCATGACCAAACCCGTACGCCAGCCGGAACATTGCGAACAAACCGTACACTAAAGACGCTCCCGAACCGATAGCCACCAAGGAATCCATATTGGGCGCCCTGTGCCAAAGAGCTTTCAGACCAGTCTGGAAAAAGTGGCGGTTGATAAACAGTACCGGCACCGTCAAAATCAACTGAGCCAAAGCGGACACAAGAGAGTTTTCTTCTCCTACAAAGAACCAGGGCACGGGAAGAAAAAGCATATGCCCCATGGCAATATACATCAAAGGAACCAGTAAAGCGACAGACGCAATCAAGCGGCGCTTCATTTCTTTCTGGTGCTGCATCGCCTGCTCTTGGCGAGACTGCCATTCTCCACGGAACCCTTGCTTCTCGCTCTTAGGACCTACCTGTTTCTCAAGAGAGGATGCCCCATATCCGATCTTCTCCACAGCCTCCACGATGGTCTCTGGGCTAACCTGGGCTTCGTCGTAAGACACCGTCATCTGGTTTGCCAGCAGGCTGACATTCACTTCTTCTACGCCCTCCAGTTTGGAAACGCATCGGGTGACATTCGCCTGACAGGCAGCGCAGGTCATGCCCGTCACGTTGTATTTTTCTGTTTTCATAACGGCATCACAACCCTTACTTCAATTTCTTGATCAGCTCTACAGCTTCGTCTACGATTTGGGTGTTTCCCTTCTGGATCTCCTCCACCACGCAGGTCTCCAAATGATCCTGCAACACCAAGTAGCCAAAGGATTGCAGAGCGCTCTCCACAGCTGCTACTTGGATGAGGATATCCCCACAGTAACGGTTATCATCCAGCATTTTACGGATACCGTTGAGCTGACCGATCATGCGCTTCAAACGGTTTTGCAACTGCCGCAGTTCTTTCTCACTACGCGGCGTGGATTTATGATGAGGACAACACGTTCCAGTGCATGTCTCCTTGTATTCCTTCGTCTCTGACACAACTATCCACCTCCAGCAATATACCCCTACTGGGTATTTCTTTGCTTTTAGTATAATACCCCCTATGGGTATTGTCAATAGGAATGCTACAAAAAAACATTTTTGAAAACAAGTCAATCGTTTTGTGCTGCTGTTTTCCCAGTTGTCAGATACCCCCTCACCCTATATCACAGACAAATAAAAGAGCCCACCGTGAAACACGGCGAGCCCTTGCAAAGTATTCGCTTTCTCTTATTCTGTTACCACCTGAAAAGATACTTCCACCCGCTCCCCAGCTAGAGCTTGGGAAAGACCTTCCGGTTCCCGCACTGTGGCAATGGGAGTATAGGTTCCTCCTTGGCTATCCTCCTGATAGAAGAAACACAGCGTGCCACTTCCCTCCAAAAGCACCTCACCCTCCTGGACGGAAGGATATTCTTCCTCTGTCTGAGTCAAAACACTTGGCAGCTCAAAACGCTTGGACATTCCTTCCTGATCGGTCATTTCCAAAGTCATGGGAAGCATCTCTTTCAAAGCCTTGGCCGCTTCCGTATCCCGGAGCTCTCCGTAAAACACCTGCCCTCCCACATCGATCCTAAGAAGAGTTTCCCCAGTGGAAGAAACTGCACTTTCCGCCTGTGAGACCATAGGCGAAGCTGTGGGCGAAGGAGATGGGCTGGTCTCAAGAGCAGATCCTGGCGCAGGACTGATGGTCTCCGACACAAGATAGCTTTCCTTTACGGAACTCTCCTTTTCCAGAGTTTTTTCCTGTTCCCCGCAAGCGGAAAAACCGCAGGCCAGCATCACCGCAATCAAAGCAGCGACAATCCGTTTGGTCAGCATTAGTCACGTCCCCCTATCTTCATACAATTATTTATACAAGCTACGGCTGGCAACTGCCGCAAGGTTCATACCCTTGGTCAATCAATTCCTCTCGTGTCCCGTAATAGTCCTCTTTGTTTTTCTCGCTCATGGAATCCACGGAAGAGCAGCTTGGCAAATGGAACTTATGGGAATTAGTATTGAGGATATAGTGTTCCTCTTCCTCCACCTGGCTTTCCTGACTTTCTTGAGAAGCAGAACTGAGGTTTTCTCCGCTTTCCCAGTTGTCGCCCGTGGCGTAATCGATCTCCACTCCCGGCTGGACGTTGTACACGTAAACATGGAAGCAAATCCCTTCCCCATCATCCTCCACGGACAAGGCCTCCATCTCCACGCCACGGGCTACCAGCTCGTCCCCCTGGAACACTGGCGTTACCCGATAGAGCACGTGGTTTCCTGTCTCCTTGATATAGTCCGCCGTCATGTTTTCAAAGGGAAGCATTCCCTCCACATTCAAATATCGGGTACCGGTAATCAGGTTTTCCTCGTTTGCATTCTCGCCCGTCAACTGAAAGCCGATCAAATGGCAACGGTTGTACAGATAACCGCCATCCACAAAATCGTATTCGGCGGTCTGCCATCCGGTGGGCCGCACTTCACTGATACTTTCCCGATCCTGGGTTGGCATCAAATCCTCCCCGATACAGGCATATGCAGTCCCGCACCTGCCCAAGGAATCCAAGGTACTGTACTGCTCAAAAGAATCCGCGGACAGATCCTCTTCCGTAAACTCCGGTTGATTTCCGTTGAGCTCCACATAGGGGAACCCATCATAAGCGGGGATGTCCTCCAAGGAAACGACCGCCGGCTGTGAGGAAGTTTCAGAGGGAGAAATCTCCAACTGACATCCTGCCGCCAGCACAACAAGGGCTAACAACAAAGGAAAAAGGGCTAATAGACGTTTTTTCAAGGCTCGTAGACCTCCTTTGTGATCGTATCATGGGAATAGCCAGGAAAGTCCTGCTGGGATACAAGACGCCATCCCGTTTTCAGGTCAAGATCCAAGGAAACATCCGCTGGATAGTGGCGGTTCCACCGGTATACGGTTATGGACCGGATCTTGTCCTTCCAGGGCGCCAGCGGAAGATCTTCCACAAAGCAGTAATCCTCCGGCTCTGCGTTTTCCAAAAGCGTTTCCTCCACTCTGACTCGATTCCCATGCTCCCGAAATAAACTCAAAGAAAAAGGGCGGATAAGCAGCTGCCGCTCCCCCAAGTTCTGGAATATATCCTCCAAAACTGTCCGATCCCGACTCTGCCGACGATGATTGAACAACATCCCATCCCGGTCATCCAGGCAAAGAATCACATTCACAGCAGCCTTCCTCCTTTCATCGTTAGGAACTTATTTCGCTGCACCAAAACAAGTTGACACTTCCGTATTATATCACAGTGGCTGTTCCTTCGCCAGCGAAAAAAGGGAGCCTGCCCACGGCAAGCCCCCTTTTATCCGGAGAAGAGATCACGTTTTAGTACCAGGTAAAGCATGAGATACAAACTCATGGCTAGCAAAGTAAAATTGTACCGGGTGCGGAGCAGAATCACAAACCCCAGCACCGCCATTGGCAAGATCAGCCCTAATGAAACGGCGGAACACAGCTTATCGGCCCGCTCTCCTTTCATGCGAGCACGAAGCAGGGCATGGAACGCCATGCCTCCATCCATAGGTTCAATGGGCAGACTGTGGAGCATCCCAAGCACCAAATTCGCCCCAAAGAACGGATGAGTCTCCAGCCCTAGAAAGAACATACCCCCGGCACAAAGAAGGTTGATCCCCGGTCCCGCGAAAGATACTAAGGCCATCTGCCCATAGGAAAGAATTTTCTCCCTATTCGGCACCATACGGCATCCTAAAGCGGTAAGTTTTACGAGAGCGGGAGGAGCGCCCAACAGAAACATTAAAAGGATATGAGCCCCTTCATGACAGGCCGCTGCTGCCAGAAAATAGGCGCTGCTTCCAGTTCCAAGAAAGAGACAGCAAAAGGCCACCAATGCGAAACAGGAAAATCCCACATAGACACGGCAGCCTCTTACAGAAAAGGAAAGCGTCATACACGCTGGAGAGAAGCGTCCGTCTCCCAAGCGGCAGGACTGGGAGAGGGCTCAGGAGAAACAGAGGGCGAAGGGGCAGGAGACGGCGATGGGGCTGCTCCCTCCCATTCCGGCAGCTGGATCTCCTGGGACGCTTCCTTGTGATACCACTCCTCAAACGTACTGTAAATGGGGGAATCGGAATAGCGGAGGACAAGCAGCGCTACCAACGCCACCAGGCATAAGGCGGCCTGCACCAAAGGAACCCCGCTGGAATTCCCCCCTTCCGGTTCCTGAAAGAGAGTATCCTCCTCTTCTTCCAGGCCCAGCTCCTCGATCTCTTGCAGTTTTTCCAGATCCTGCATAACTTACAGAATGATGCACAACAGGCCGCTGCACCCGTCGTTGATGACCCGCTCGATGGTCTCCCGCACCTTTTCCCGAGCGTCTACCGGCATACGGTACAGCTTGTTGTGAAGCCCTTCGTTCACTAGAGAATGAAGGGATTTTCCGAAGATGTTAGACTCCCAGATAGCCACCGGGTTTTCCTCGAATTCCTTGAGCAGGTACATCACCAGCTCCTCCGACTGCTGCTCGGAACCCACAATGGGAGTGATCTCTGTATGGATCTGAGTCTTCATCATGTGGATGGAAGGCGCCGTGGCTTTCAGGCGAATACCGTACTTGCCGTTCTGTTTCAGGATCTGAGGCTCCTCCAGCGTCAGCTCCTCCACGTCAGGCATGACGATACCATACCCTGTCTGCTGCACGTCTTCATAGGCCTGCCTGAGCTTTTGGAACTGCTGTTTGATGGCCGTCATCTCCACCAGCTGGGCCATCAGCTCCGAGTCATCCTGGATCTCGATCCCTGTTTTCTCGCTGAGGATCTTATAGAACAGCGATTGATCGAACACCAATTCCGCTCTCCCTTGGCCACTGCCCAGATCGATGCGTCGGATATTGACCGCCTTTACCGACTCGCAGACCTTCAAGCTCTCCAGCATGCCCTTGACCTGGCACATTTTCTGGATGCCGCAGGAATCCCGCAGAGCGGAAAGCACCCCAGAAAGGAGCCAATGGTCCGACTCCAAGGACGTGACCCATCCAGGAAGATCCAGTGCCACCTCACGGACAGGGAACTGATACAGCAGGCTGGCGATGATATCTCGGATATCCTGCTCAGTGATGTCGATACAGTTCACCGGCAGCACAGGGATGCCGTACTTTTCCCCCAAACGGGAAGCCAGCTCCCGAGATTCCGAGCTCTCAGGATAGACGCAGTTGAGCAGCATTACAAAGGGACGGCCGGTCTGATTCAGTTCCTCGATGACCCGTTCTTCCGCTTCCTCGTACTCTTCCCGGGGAATGTCGCTGATGCTCCCATCGGTGGTAATCACCAGCCCGATGGTGGAGTGTTCCGTGATCACCTTCTTGGTGCCGATCTCCGCCGCCATGTTGAAGGGGATGGGCTCCTCATACCAGGGGGTGCGCACCATCCGGGGCTGGTCCTCCTCAATGTAACCGATAGCGCTGGGAACGATGTAGCCCACACAGTCGATCATCCGCACTCGGAAAGAAGCGTCTTCGTCGATCTGAACGTCTACCGCCTGCTCCGGGATAAACTTGGGCTCCGTGGTCATGATGGTGCGGCCAGCGGAAGACTGAGGCAGCTCGTCGACGGCCCGCTCCCTCTGCAACCCGTCAGGGATATGGGGAATCACCACCGTATCCATGAATTTCTTGATAAAGGTGGATTTTCCCGTACGTACCGGTCCTACCACCCCGATGTAGATCTCTCCGCCTGTGCGGTCCTGTATGTCCTTGTAAACGTTGAATCCTTCCATATTCTACCTCTCTACCGCAAATGTTGTCTTCATCGGTTGCAGATGATCAAAGGCCGGGTCTCAGGCAGCACATCGTCGTACAGGTCGTTTTGTTCCCGCAAGTCCGAAAGCAAAGCCCGATGGTTTTTCGCGATATCCCAAAGCCGTTCTCCCGCAGAAGCGTAATAGACCAGCAGCTGGGGCTGGTGAGGATAGGCTTTGGCCTCCTCGTCCATTCCCGCGGAAGCCAAGTACTTCACCGTCTCTCGGCTGTAAATCAGGCTGGAGACCCAGGTCTCCACGGAAGCCTCCACCGTATTCTTGTCAGCGATACGGTATTCCCACAGATCCGTCAGAGATATGGTGTCGCTGCGCTTTCCGTGAGAGCCTTCCAGCTCCGTGGTAAAGGCATTGTCGAAAGTCTTTTCCAGATACAGGATCCTTCCGGAGGCTCCTCGATACAACATACAGATGGTGTATCGCACACGATAGGTGAGTTTCCCATCCTCACAGGAGGACTGAACATTTTCCTGCTCACACCACAGATCCACCACCTTTTGGATCTCCTCTTCGGTAATGGTAAGGGAGCACTTCTTTTTCAAAACCTCGGTGTAGATCTCCTGGGCTTCCAGCAGAGAGCTTTGAGCGTATTTCAGCTCCAAGGGGCCTTGGACGGAGTAGGCATCATCGATCATCTCCACCTCGCAGGGCTGATACAGGAAAGCGGTGAGGAAGACTTTCACAGATACATCCGTGCTGGTGTATTCACCCACATCGTCCTCCCGTGGCTGGATGCGGCTTTCCCCGGCAGTAACCCGCAGATCGCAGAGGCAATCCTCCCCCGCTCCTCCGCATTCGATGACTTGGTTAAAGTCCAGCGACGCGGACATTTTTTCCAACGCCCCGTCCACCGATGACAGATACAGGAATGAGATATCCGCCCGTCCGCTCACCGAAAGCTGTCCCTGAGCCAGCTTGCAGTCTGTGGCCCGGCAGTTCACTTCTTTACGGATGATGCTTTCCATAGGGGGCTTGCCATTTTTTAAGGGAAGCCGGTCCTCTATGGTAAAGGAATGACTGACGGCGTTCACCGCTTGAGATGCTCGACAGTGCCTTCCTCGTTTTTCGATTCCTTCGCCCTCCAGGCCACAGGTGATCTTTTCCTGACGCTGAGTCACCGCCAGCACTTTCAGATTGACCGCCATGTGCAGGTCCAGCCGTCTGGCATTGACCGCCCGACAGGTCATGTGCTCCACTGCTGCCCGGACCCAGGCCACGGCTGAACCCTCCGTGCTTTTCAGCTTGATTGACGCAGAAAACTCCTTGGTAAAGTCGCAGCATTTCAAGGTGTCTCCTTTGGGATCCAGGTACAACACCCGGATATCGCATACACCCTCACACCGCAGGGTGTCCTCGCTGATGCCATAGGAAATGATCTCCGGTACCACCCTGCATTTGAGCACCTTCTGAATATCTGCGCAGTAATCAGGAAGGTTGTACTCGGTATCTATGGGCACCTCGTAAGAGCCGTCGAATACGGGGTCGAAATAATCGTATGGCTGAGTCTTTCGCTTTGCCTGCATACTGTGATCCTCTCCTTTGCTGTTCTTACCCCATATCTATGCGCGGGACAGGAGAATATGCGAAAAAGGCGCCCGCTGGGGGACATTCCCCGGCAGACGCCTTTCTCTTATGTTTGTTTTACGGCTCCTCGATCTTTCGGATGCCATAGAGCTTCCGCAGAAACATGCCCAAAAAGCCTTTTCGCTTCTCGATCACAACTACCTTCATCGCCCTTGCCTCCCGTTTCCACAGCGTAGTAACGAAAACCCCAGGGCTACCAAGATCACCGCGGAAAGAAACAGGGTGAGCCCCACGGGGCAAAAACAGGAAAGGGACATCCCCAAGCCAAAACAGATTGCGTACATGCATCTGTTCTGACGGTTTTTAAAACAAGAGCAATCACAGCGCATCACGTAACATCGACCTTTCCCTTTGCCGGTTTTCTCGTTCATTAACCAGTATATCCAAAGGGGAAAAAAGTGTTACTCCTGGTATACCACGATCAACGCGGTGCCGGAATGGACACGGATCTCCGCCGTATCTCCCACGATGCTGTTGCTCACTCCCATGAGCACGCCGCCGCTGGTCAGTGTCTCGTGATCCAGGGGATAAAGCAGTCCCCGGTAAGTCACGGTGCAGCTGGATTCCCCAAAGGGAAACACGGAAACAGTAGCGTCCTTCATCTCGGTCAAGCGAAGGAGACTATCCCGAATAAGAAACACTTTGGTGTGTTCGTCAGCGATGACCCCATGGCCGCTGTGCTCTCGAATGTACTGGAGCACTTCCAGATTCGCCAAAGAGTGGTCAAACCGAGGCCCACCCAGGCAACCCAACAGCACAAAATGCCGGAATCCCTTGGCAAAGCCTTTCATCACCGCGTACATGGTGTCAGTAACATCCTTCTGCACAGGAAGGGTGACCACCTTGCGGTTTTTCTGCGGCGGAACCTTGGTGGAATCAAAATCTCCCACGATCAAGTCCGGCGTAATATGATGCTTCACCGCAGTTTCATAACCGCCGTCAGCGCAGATAACGTAATAGTTCTCCGGAGGGAACTCCTGAAAAATAGCTTCACTCTCAATGGGTGAGGCACCGATGATCATACATTCTTGTTTTTTGTTTGCCATTGCTTGACATCCTTTACCTCTTGATACATGGAACAATAACTCTCATGGCGTGACCGGGAGATCTTGCCCTCCTCCACAGCCTGAAGAATTGCGCAGCCCTTCTCGCAGGTGTGAGAACAGGAGGTGAATTGACACTCTCCCAAGTAGGGCAGGAATTCTCGGAACCCATACACCAGCTTCTCTTTATCCGTCAGCCGGTAACGCTCGATATCGAAGGTGGAAAAACCAGGGGTATCCGCAACATAGCCGCCATCCTCCAGCTTGTAGAGCTCCACCTCACGGGTAGTATGCCGGCCCCGGCCCAGCTTTTGACTGATCTCACCCGTCTTGAGCTGGAATTCCGGAAACAGAGCATTGAGCAGGCTAGATTTTCCCACACCGGAGTTCCCAGTGAAAGCGGAGATCTTCCCCCGCAGCAATTCCCGCACTTGATCCACTCCCTGGCCGGTCACAGAGGACACCACCAAGCAGGGCACCCCGGCCAAATCATAAATGGCTTTCAGCTGGGATCCATCCTCCAAGTCTGTTTTGGTCAGCACCAAAATGGGCTGGATCTCCTCCATCTCCGCCACAGCGATGGTCTTATCGATGATGAGAGGCTCTGGGAAGGGATGGCGCAGGGACGCCACGATGAACAGCTGATCGATATTGGCAATGGGAGGCCGTACCAAGAAATTTCTTCGAGGAAGGATTTCCTCTAAGGCTCCTGTACCGTCCTCTTCTCCCGTGATTCGAACTCGATCGCCTGCATACGGAGAGATCCGTTCCTTCCGAAACTTGCCCCGGGCAGTGCAAGTGTAAAACCCTTCAGGGGTTTCCACGGTGTAAAAACCGCCGATACCCTTTCGCACTAGACCTTCCAAGTGTTTCGGCTCCATCACTGGACATCCCCCTCGTCGGAAGAAGAGTCTCCTCCCTCCTCCGAGCTTCCTTCATCGCTGGATTCGGAATTTTCATCGCCAGAATTGCCACCACCAGAGGAGACGAACTCATAGGTGCGGATTACCTGAGTGCTCTGAGTGTCGAAATTGAACTCATACTCCATATAGGTCTGGTCGTTCAAGGTCACTACCACAGGCTCTGTACCGGAAGTGCCGGTGAAACTGATAGAATAGCTGCTGGCGTAAGCAGGATTGACCACCTCAGACACCACCGTGACGCCGTTGCGGTAAACCTTCAAGGTGATATCCTCGTTGACACCGCTGGGCAGCGGGATGCTGGTAGACAAAGTCTTGGTGGCTCCTTTGCCGGAGCTGACCGTGATATCCACCGCAGAACCCTTGGAGACCTCCGAGCCCTCGCCGGGAGTCACGCTGATGACCGTATCCGCGGGCAGAGTGCTGGTATCGTCTTTCGTAATAGAACCAACAGTCAAACCAGCGTCCTCGAGCATTGCGGTAGCATTATAGAGCAAGTCGCCTTCCAGACCAGTGGGAACTTTCACCTTTTCATCTGCGGGACCAGTGCTCACTTTCAAAGTCACATAGGATCCAGCGTCTACAGAAGTACCAGCCGTGGGATCAGTAGACACCACATGACCTTCTTCCACTTTATCGTCGGCTACGTTCTCCACTTTGCTGTGGAGCCCAGCCTCTGTTATGGCGTTCTGGGCCTCCTCCATGGTTTTATTCACCACATCGGGAACCTCAACTTGTTCCACGCCGCCATTGACCAGCAGTTCCACGTCGGCGGTCTTTTTCACCATGATTCCCGCCTCAGGATCCTGCTTCATAATCTCGCCAGGCTGCTTGTCAGGATCATTACCCTTTACAACCGTAATATTAAATCCTTTGTATTCCTCGTTGGCGATCACGTCCTCATAGAGCTGTCCCACCAACTGAGGCATCTTAATCAGATCGTTGCCCTTTTCCGGAAGATTATTCCAATAGTTCAGGAAGTAGATAGCAGCCACAGCCAGACCCACAATGATGGCCGCCACCAAAACGCCCTTGACCACCATAGCACCTTTGGCACTGCGCCGAGACCGCACCAATTCCTCTTCGTACTCGTAATCGTCATTGTAAGAGGGAGCCTGCCGGGAAGTGTCGTACGCTTCCATGCTACGAGATGCGTCATACCGTGCATTAGCGGTTTGCAGGTCGTAATGGAACACCACATTGGGGTTGCGCCGGAACTGGTCCAGGTCGTCCAGCATTTCCCCAGCGGACTGGAATCGATCCACGGGGTTCTTCTCCATGGCCTTCATGGTGATCTGCTCCAAACCTCTGGGAATGGAGGGATTCAGCTCTCGGGGCATGACAGCTTTGGCCTGAAGCTGCATCAGCGCCACAGACACGGCGTTATCCGCCACAAAGGGCAATTTGCCAGTGAGCATCTCGTAGAGCATCACGCCCACCGAGTAAATGTCCGCCTTGTCGGTAATATAATCCCCGCTGGCCTGCTCAGGAGCAATATAGTGCACCGATCCAATGGCCTTGTCGGTCATGGTGGTGGTCTCACTCTGGAGGAACCGTGCGATACCGAAGTCGGCCACCTTGATGGTGCCGTCCTGGAGCAGCATGATGTTCTGGGGCTTGATATCCCGGTGAATAATCCCCTTCTCATGAGCGCACTCCAAAGCCATCAGGATCTGGGTGGTGAAGTGGACGGCTTCGTTCCAGCGGATGACGCCTTCCTGCTCGATATACTGCTTCAAAGTGATGCCGTCGATAAATTCCATGACGATGTACTGGATCTGATCTCCAAAGCTCACGTCATAAACCTTGACGATATTGGGATGGGACAGCACAGCAATAGCCTTGGACTCGTTGCGGAAACGGCGCAGGAAATCGCTGTTGTTAGAAAACTCTTCCTTTAAGATCTTGATAGCCACCCAACGGTCTTCCACACGGTCATAGGCCTTATACACATAGGCCATGCCGCCCACGCCGATCAGCTCGTGGATCTCATATCTGCCGTCCAGGCGCTTTCCAATAAATCTATCCATAAACAGTTACCAAACCTTTCTGTAAAATCCCTGGGAACTCAGCTGTTGTGTATGACGGCCACCGTGATATTGTCGGAACCGCCGCACTTTACAGCGTATTGGATCAGCTCTTGGGGCAGCCCATGACCTTCCTGGCCAAACCGCTCCATGTAGTTTTCCAGCAGATCCTCATCCACATAATTGGAGAGCCCATCAGAACAGGCCATCGCCAAATCGCCAGGAGAAAAATCCCAAGCGGCATAGTCACAGGATACCAGCTCGTGAACACCCAGCACACGGGTGATGATATTTCTTTTAGGATGCACCCGTGCTTCTTCCGGGGTGATCTGTCCAAAGTTCACCAGATCCTGCACATAGGAGTGATCCATAGTGATCTGACTGACGATTTCATCATGGCGGAGATAGGCCCGGCTGTCGCCGATATGGGCCACATGCAGAGTGCCCTTTGTGGCGATCATCAGCACCACTGTTGTGCCCATTCCCCGCAGATCAGGCTGTTCCAGAGACATCTGATACACCGCATCATTGGCCCGATTTATGGCATTGATCATCAGATTTTTCAAGTTGGGCTTGCTCATGTTCTCGTCGAAACCGGAAAGGATCTGCTGCCGAATGGTCTCTACGGCAACGGCGCTGGCAACGTTTCCGCCATTAGCGCCTCCCATGCCATCACAGACAATGGCCCAAGCGCTGTTTGGGGAAAACAAACCACAGTCACAGCTGTCTTGGTTGGAGCTACGCACAGCGCCCACGTCTGTTTCGAAATCAACTCTCATGTTCGGTCCCTCCTTCGACTTTCCTTCTAAGCTGCCCGCAGGAAGCGTCAATATCCGACCCCAGCGTCCGGCGCACAGTGGCCGTAACACCTCTCTCTTCCAACAGGGCTACGAAGCGCTTTTGCCGGTCCAGGCCGCTCTTCTTGTAGCCAGTGCCCGTCACGTCGTTGACGGGGATGAGATTGACATGGGCCAAAATGCCCCGCAATCTTCCGGCCAACTCCTTGGCGCACCAGTCCATATCGTTGACGCCGCTGATCATGGCGTACTCAAAGGAGATGCGCCGGCCTGTCTTGTCACTGTAATACTTGCAGGCCCGCAAAAGCTCTTCCATATTCCAACGCTTATTCACCGGCATTGTCTGGGAACGGATCTCGTCGTTGGGGGCGTGCAGAGAAATGGAAAGCGTCAGCTGCAAGCGCTTATCCGCCAGATCGTAGATCCTATCTACCAGCCCGCAGGTGGACAGCGAAATGTGCCGCATGCCGATGTTCAGACCCTCAGGTGAGGTGACCAGCTCCAAAAAACGCAGCACGTTCTCGTAATTATCCAAAGGCTCGCCCATACCCATCAATACGATGTGGGAAATGCGCTCCCCTGCGTCCAGGGACGCGGCCTGCACCTGGGAGAGAATCTCCGAGGCGGCCAAATTCCTAGAAAAACCACTTTTGCCTGTAGCGCAAAAGCTGCAATTCATTTTACACCCAACCTGGGTGGAAATGCAAATGGAACTTCCGTGATGGTAGTGCATCAGTACCGATTCCACATACTCTCCGTCAGGCAGACGGAACAGATATTTCACGGTCCCGTCCTTAGAAACCTGCTTTCGCTCCACCTGTGCATAATAGATATCATACTTTTGGGAAAGCTCTTCCCGAAGCGCCTTGGACAAATCGGACATTTGAGAGAAATCCGTCACGCCCCGATGAAGCCAACGGTAGACCTGCTCCGCCCGGTATTTGGGCAGTCCTAATTCGCCCAGCTCCTCCCGGAGTTCTGGCAACGTCTTTGACTTGATATCCCTTGGGTTCAAAAACTCAGTGTTCATAAATCTCCTGTTCTGCGGAAGCGGGCGGCGAAGAAACCGTCGGAGCCTCCGGCGAAGGGCAATAGAGTCAAGGTGTGGGCCGGCTCCTCCACCAGGCGTTCCACCCCCGGCAGCGAAAAGGGAGCAGGTTCAAACTCGGGATGGGCCCGCAAAAAGCGTTCCGCCACACAGCCGTTTTCCTGGGGGTTCAGAGTGCAGGTAGCGTATACCAGCAATCCCCCTGGGCGCACCAGAGAAGCGCCATTTTCTAAAATGCGTAACTGAAGCTCCGGCAGTTCTTTGACAGAAGCAAGGGGCTTATAGCGGATCTCCGGTTTCCGCCGAATGACCCCGTATCCGGAACAAGGTACATCGCACAGCACACCATCCATGGGAGGAAGTCCCTCATATGGCTTCTGGCCGTCACGCTGTTCCGCCTGAATGCAGGAAAGCCCCAGCCGTTCCCCGCCTTGACGGATCAACCCCACCCGGCCTTTGTACAGGTCGAAGGAATAGACCTTACCTTGGTTTTCCAGAGTTTCCGCCAGAGTGAAAGTCTTTCCTCCCGGAGCAGCGCAGCAGTCACAAAGGGTTTGGCCAGGCTGAGCTTCCAGCAAAGTACAGGCCAGCTGAGCCGACAGGTCCTGCACATGGAACAGCCCCGCCTGGAATTCCGGCAGCGCCGCCGGAGAACCTTCTCCCTCTAACACAGCAGCGTTCTTGGGGAACGGCAGAGGGGTTAAGGTAAATCCCTTTTCAGAAAGGGACTTGGCCAGTTCCTCAATACTGGTACGCAAAGTATTGACCCGAATATACAGCGCAGGCCGCTGCTGGAATGCTTCCAGAAGTTTCCCAGTCAACTCCTGCCCGTAGGATTTACGCCAGAGAAGGATTAGCTCCTGGGGAATGGAATACCGCAGACTGAGAGCTTTGGGATCCTCTCCCTGGGGCAGGACCAGAGTCTCTTTCTTGCGGCTCAGATTGCGGAGCACTCCGTTTACCAGACCAGTGTAGGCGCCCTTTTTATACGCCTTTGCCTCATTCACCGCCTCGTTCACTGCGGCGGAATCGGGGATCCGGTCCAAATACAGGATCTGGTAAGCGGCGCACCGCAGCAGCATCCACACCGTTGCGTCTACCTTCTTCTTGGGATCTTTCAAGCAGCTTCTCAGAAAAAAATCAAGAGGCAGCCGTTTCTCCAACACCCCGTAAAAGATGGCGGAAGCTAGCCCTCCGTCCCGCTGGTCTAACCCTGCGGCTCGAAGCGCTTTGTCGATGACGATATTGGAATATCCCTCGTTTTCCTCCATTTGCAGCAAAGCCTGCAATGCGGTATGTCTGGCGGTTGCCTTCATAATTTCTTCCTATCTATTGTCAATTTTGAGTGGTAAAACAGGCCCCGTCCTGCAACGGGTGACCCAGCAAATAGCTTTTTCCGTCCATACGCTTTCCGTTCTCCGTCTGGATCTCCACCAGCTCCAAAGCGCCTTTCCCACAGTAAACCATCAGTTTTCCGTCCTGGGTGAACGCCTTCCCCGGCTGACCGGAACCTTCCCGCACACGGGAGGCGTGGAGTTTCAGTTTTTTGCCCTCCAAATAGGAGTAAGCGGAGGGCCAGGGATTCAGGCCCCGGATCAAGTCGTGAATCTCTTGAGCGGGCTTGGTCCAATCGATAACGGACAGTTCTTTGGAAAGCATGGGCGCATGAGTGGCTTCCTCCTCATTCTGGGGAGTGGGCTTCAGCGTTCCCTGTTCCAGCTGCTTCAAAGTGTCCAGCAGCAGATCAGCGCCCAAGTCTTTCAGCCGGTCGAACAGCTCCCCGGCGGTCTCTTCCTCGCCCACAGGGGTCTCTGCCTTCAACAGCATGTCTCCGGTATCCAGGCCCTCTCCCATATACATGGTGGTGACGCCTGCCACTTTTTCCCCGTTGATCACCGTCCACTGAATGGGGGCTGCTCCCCGGTACTTGGGAAGCAGGGAACCGTGCACATTGATGCATCCCAGTGACGGCATATCCAGCACCGCCTTGGGAAGGATCTTCCCATAAGCCACCACGATGATAACGTCAGCATTCCAACTGCGAAGCTCTTCCTGGACTTCCTCTTTCCGCAAAGTGACCGGCTGAAACACAGGAATTTCATGCTGCAAGGCAAGTTCCTTTACAGGAGGAGCTTGCAGCTTGTGCCCCCGGCCCTTGGGTTTGTCAGGCTGAGTGTATACGGCGCAGACTTCATATCCGGCTTCCAGGAGTTTCTCCAAAGAAGGCACAGCGAAATCCGGAGTGCCCATAAAAATCACGCGCATAATAGTTTCCTCATTCCTCTTCGATGATCCCATTCTCCAGCTCTTCCGGGGTCAGCATCCGGCTGACATGAGCAGTGAACAAAATGCCGTGGAGGTGGTCAATCTCATGGCAGAAAGCCCGAGCGCAAAGCTCTTCGCCGGTCTTCTCAAACCAGTTACCGTTGCGGTCCTGAGCCCGCACAGTAACCTTCATGGGCCGCTTCACCAGACCGTACTCCCCAGGATAAGACAAGCATCCTTCGGCACCATTCTGCTCACCCTCGGTGGCAATGATCTCCGGATTCACCAGTTCAATGGGGCCGTCTCCTACGTCCACCACGCACACCTGGCGCAGGATTCCCACCTGAGGAGCCGCCAGACCAGCGCCGTTGGCATCGGCCAGAGTGGCCTTCATATCATCCAAAAGCTGATGGAGTTTCTTATCAAAATTTTCCACCTTGCGGCACTCTTTTTCCAGAACGCTGTCACCGAATTTTACGATCTTCCGAATTGCCATGATTTCCATTCCTTTCTCTTATAAGATCCAATAGGGATTTGGGTCGGCGTACGCTGTCACCGGCTGGAATTCCCGCAGGGACGCGAATTGTATGAGCAGCCGGGAGATCATCTCCTGCAAACGAGAGGTGTTCCGGCACTTAATCAATAATTTATAGCGGTACTTGTTGCTCACTTTGGCCACCGCAGCTGGAGAAGGCCTCAGCACTCGCAAAGGCAGATCCCCATACTCCTCCCGGGCCAGCTGGCTGAGGATCCTCAGAAACATCTCCGCCGCCTGCTTCACCAGAAGCTCTTTCTCCCCCACAAATCCTATGACGAGAATATCCACAAAGGGCGGGTAGAGCATAGCTTGGCGAAAGGCAATTTCCTGACGATAGAATCCAAAGTAATCCTGATCGGCAGCCAAATGCAGCACGGGATTTTCCGGAGCGTATGTCTGGATAATAGCTCGGCCTGGGTACTTTCCCCTGCCCGCCCGGCCTACCACCTGGGTCAGCAGATCGAAGGTCCGCTCGTTACTGCGGAAATCGTCGCTGAACAGCGCTTGGTCGGCGGAAAGCACTCCCACCAAAGTGACCTTCTCAAAATCCAGACCTTTGGCAACCATTTGAGTGCCCACCATGATATCGTACTCTCCCCGGGCGAACTGGTCCAGCTTCTTTTCCAAAGAGAACTTTGCCGCCACGGAGTCGGTGTCGATCCGCAGTACTCTGGCTTGAGGGAGCAGCTGCTGAAGCTGTTCCTCTGCCTTTTGGGTACCTGCTCCTCGGAAAGTCACCGTGTCACTGCCACAGGAAGGGCAATGCCTGGAAAACGGTACGGAGTAACCGCAGTAGTGGCACATCAAGCGGCCGTTGGCACTGTGGTATGTGAGAGAAATACTGCAATGAGGACAGCTTACCACCTCATGGCAGGTTTGGCAGGAAGCGAAGGTGTGATATCCTCGGCGATTCAACAACAGAATAGACTGACGGCCCGCCTGGAAATTCTCCTTCAACGCTTGGGCCATAGTAGGACCGATGGCTGTCTCCCCAAAAGGCGCATCCTGGTTCATATCCACCAGCTCCACCTGGGGCAGAACAGCGTCTCCAAAGCGAGCATCCAGCTTGTGGAACCCAATGCGCTTTTCCTGGGCCTGACGGCAAGTCTCCACCGAAGGAGTGGCCGAGGAAAAAAGGCAAAACGCTCCTGCCTTCCAGCAGCGGTAACGAGCTACCTCTCGAGCGTCGTAACGCGGGCTGGACTCAGATTTGTAGGTGTGCTCCTGCTCCTCGTCCATGACGATAAGTCCTAAGTCCCTCACCGGCGCGAATACCGCTGAGCGAGTTCCCACCACAATGGTGGCTTCTCCCCGGCGCACACGCTT
Source organism: Clostridium sp. CAG:1013 (assembly GCA_000432995.1). GTDB lineage: Bacteria > Bacillota > Clostridia > Oscillospirales > Acutalibacteraceae > Acutalibacter. The sequence continues at coordinate 33,046 of HF972622.1, read as the reverse complement.
CCACTCGTCCAAACGCTCTCCCAGAGACAAACCGCTGTGGAACAAAGCGATTCCGTCTCCGAACCAGCGATGGAACTGCCGGATGGTCTGAGCTGTTAGGGAAATTTCCGGCACCATGACGATGACGCCTTTCCCCTGTTCTCGCACCCGTTCTATCAGCTTGAGAAACACGGAAGTCTTTCCGCTGCCTGTGATCCCGTAAAGCAATGCGCTGCGGGGACCTTCCACAGACTGGTACTCTGTCCAAAGATCTTCCAGGACCTGTTCCTGAGAGGGCGAGAGCACCAATTCATTCCCAGAAATTTCCTCATCCTGCAAAAGATCCGGGCGGCGGTACACCTCATATTCAAAGGCCTCCGCCGCCCCCTTATCTACCAGGGCCCGCACCACCGAGGAGGAGGCGCCGGTAAAATAACACAGCTCTCGTTCAGAGGCTTCTCCCGCGTCCAACAGCGTTTGATACACGTCTCTCTGGCGAGGCGTCAAACTTCCGGAAAAATCCAGAATAGGACGCACCATTTTAGAGGTGGCGTCCTTGACACGGCTCATTGCGGTATTTACCTTGCGGATGATCCCCCGCTCCACAAGCTGCTGAAATTCAGGATCGCTTTCCAGCAAACCGGTGTTCTCAGTCAGCTTTTCCATGGGAAGTGACTTCCCGGCATTTCGCAGCAGCAGGATCGCCCGCCACTGGCCGTCGGTATAGTTCTCCCGGTCAAAATCTTTGAAATCACTGCTCAGCACATAGCTGTCCCGCAGCTTCAAATGATACCCCGTAGGGATCATCAGCTTTGCCGCCTCGAATAAGGTACAGTAATACCGGTCCTTCATCCATTTGGAAAGGTCCAGCATGTCCTGAGACAGCGCGACCTCTCGGTCCAGAACACTGTCCACGTCCTTGGCCCGTTCCCCGCCTTCCTGTGACAGGGAAAACACCAGCCCAACACGACGGCGATTTCCCGCGCCGAAGGGCACGCTTACCCGCACGCCGGGGACCACCGATCCCCGCAGGGATTCCGGGACGCGGTAAGTGAACAGCTTATCAAAATGGTAGATGGTGTTTTCCACCGCTACCTGGGCGTAGAGCTCCTCATTCATTCTCTGCCGGGACAGGCTCCGTATCGGGCTCAATGATGATATATTTTCCCTGGACAAAATCCTGCACAGCCATATCCACAGGCTTATCTACCAGGATGGTTCCCTCATCCTCTGCCTTCTGGGCGATCTGCCGGGCACGCTTAGCAACGGCAATCACCAGGGAATAGGTACTCTTGTGAGGGACAGTGATGATGTTTTCAGACGGTTTCAGCATTTTCCAGCACCCTTTCGATTGAATTGACATTCCGGGAGAACTTCAGTTTCTCCGCTTTGATAATAGCCTGAAGGTCACTGACCGCGTCCTCCAGACGATCGTTGTATACGATGTAATCATATTCCTTGGCGTGGGGGATTTCCTCCCGGGCGGTGGCCAGCCGTTTCTGGATGGTCTCCTCGTCCTCGGTGCCCCGGCCCCGCAGACGCTTTTCCAGCACCTTCATGGAAGGCGGGAGAATGAAGATGGACACGCACTCCGGCATCAACTTTTTCACCTGAGCACCGCCGTTCACCTCGATCTCCAAAACCACGTCATTGCCCTGGTCCATCCAGTTCTCCACTGGCTCCCGGGGTGTGCCGTAGTAGTTGCCCACATACTGTGCGTGCTCCAGCATTTTTCCTTCCCGGATGAGCGTTTCAAACTCCTCACGGCTTAGAAAATAATAGTGCTTACCGTGTTCCTCACCCGGCCTGGGACCACGAGTGGTGGCAGACACAGAAAGCCGCAGATTGTCGTTCTGGGCGAAAAGCTCTTTCAAAATGGTTCCCTTGCCGCCCCCAGAAGGCGCCGAGATCACCAGCAATAACCCCTTATCCATGTTTTTCCTCCTCTTCAAGGACAGGCTCCTCTTTCCCGTTGAAGCGTCCGGCAACGGTTTCCGGCAGAATCGCCGAAAGCACCACGTTGTCGCTGTCCATGATGATGACCGCCTTTGTCCTGCGGCCGAAAGTGGCGTCAATGAGAACGCCCCGCTCCTTGGCCTCCTGAACCATCCGCTTGATGGGAGCGGATTCCGGACTCACTACCGCTACCACCTTATCCGCGGAAACTAGGTTGCCAAAGCCTATATTCACCAGTTTCACGAAACACGCTCCTTTCCGGGATCACTCCACGTTCTGGACCTGCTCCCGGATCTTTTCAATGAGAGCCTTGATGTCCACCACCAGGTAAGCGATCTTGGAATTGACGGATTTGGAACCGATGGTATTCGCTTCACGGTTCATCTCCTGCACCAGGAAGTCGATCTTCCTGCCCACAGGCCCCTGAGAATCCACCAGCTTTTGCAGCTGCTGGAAGTGGCTGCGCAGACGAACAGTCTCCTCGTCCACCGCCACCTTATCAGCGAAAATGGCCACCTCTGTAAGCACTCGCTGTTCATCCATATGGTTGTCGCCCAGCAGTTCCTCGATCTTGGCCCGCAGACGCTCCCGGTAATTCTCCACAGTCTCCGGTGTCACCTGTTCCACCTGATCCACCAAAGAGATAATATCCCTGGCTTTCTCCAAAATGTCGGCCTTCAGCCGTTCGCCTTCCGCCTCCCGCATTTTCAGGAAGGACTCAATAGCGATATCCGCCACCTGGCGAACAGCCTCCCACACGGCCTCCTCGTTTTCGGGAGCCTTGTGGACGGAAAACACGTCAGAGTACTTGGAGAGCAGCGCCAAAGACACATCGTCAGCAAGCTGATACCGCTCTTTCAGTTCCCGCAGCGCCTGCACATAAGCGGACGCCAGAGAGTGATTCACCAGCACCTGGACGTCGGTCTCTTCAAGAGTCTCGATCTGGAGGAACACATCCACCTTGCCTCGGGAGATCTTCTCCTGGACATAGGCCTTCAGCTTGTCCTCCAAAAACAGGTAGCCCCGGGTGATCCGGGAATTAAACTCGAAAAATTTGTGATTGACCGATTTTATCTCAAATATGATGCGGCGGCCGCCAATGGTGGCCTCGCCCCGGCCATAGCCGGTCATGCTTCGGAGCATTTTTCATCCTCCTGTTCTTTAAGAGCCATCGGATCGGCAACGATCCACTATCAAATTATTTTACCATTCCACACCAGTCAATGCAACTGATTTCACTGGATTTCACAGATTCTTAAGAATCTGTCCGACTTTGGCGGATCTTCTCACATCCCGCCCAGCTCATAATGTACGATGGTGCTCATAGGCGTGAACGCGTGATTTTCATCCACGTCAAAGCCCCGTCCCCGGAAGAAATCGAAGAAATCCGGGAAATCGGTGACAATCTCCTGAGCCCCGTGATCCTCGCCGTAAGAAGCGGCAGAACGCATCAGAGTATCCAGGATAAACATCTCTTCCCCCTGAGGTTTCTCTGAAAAGTCATAGTCCTTTACGGAGAAGCGCACCAGATGGAGAACGCCCTCTTTGAGATCCACGATCACAGAACCAACCGGCTCCCCGCCGTCCTTCATCAACAAGACTCTGCCCTCAGCGCCGGCGGTGTCCAGCAGTTTTTGTTCCTCTTCCCGGTCTTCCATTGCCTTCACTTGGATCACGGCTGTTTTCCCCTTTCTTGATCTCCGCGGACAAGGCCCGCAATTCTTCTTTGGTCAGTTCCCTATATTTACCCTGGGGCAGCATGCCCAATCGCACCGGACCTACGGCCACGCGCTTCAGGCGGGCCACTTCCAGGCCCAAAGCCTCACACATTTTGCGGATTTCCCGGTTGCGTCCCTCATATAGGATGATTTCCAAAACCACCCGCCCCAGTTCCTGCTGGAGCACCCGCACCTTGGCCGGAGCGGTGCGCCTGCCCTCAATGACGATGCCGGTAGCGATCTGATTCAGCTGGTCGTCGGTAACTGCAGGACGCACGGTCACACGGTAGGTCTTGGCGATGTGCTTCTTAGGATGAGCAATTTGATTGGCAAATTCTCCGTCGTTGGTCAGCAGGAGAAGGCCTTCGGAATCCTTATCCAAACGCCCCACAGGATAGACTCGTTCTCCCACGTCTTCCATCAGCTGAGCCACGCATTTCCGACCCCGCTCATCGTGGAGGGTGGTGACAAATCCCCGGGGTTTATGCAAAACAAAATAGAGCTTCTCTTTGGAACTCTCAATGGGCTGACCGTCCAAGGCAATCTTATCCTTTCCCGGAACAGCACTGTCCCCCAGGTGGGCAACTTTTCCGTTGACCGTCACCCGACCGGCGGTGATCATCTCTTCCGCCTTTCGTCGGGAGGATACGCCGCTGGCTGCCAAAATCTTTTGAAGCCTGCTCTTTTCAGGCAAAACACTCACTCCTTTATTTTAAGATCCCGTGCCGAGCAACCCGGCCCAGAATCCTTCCTTTTCTTCTTGAACACTGGCGCTTTCTCCTGCTAATACAGGAGCACTGCCCAGCAGGGTCCCATTTAAATACCAGCGGATCTCACCTACTGTATCCCCAATTTTTATCGGAGCGTAGAGAAAGGGAGCCAGATACACTTGCCTGGAAACCTCTCCTTCAGCTCCTGCTGGAATGGACACCGTGCCACCGTTTTGCCCATAAAAGCTAACAGTCTGCTGTTGGGAGCCCACCACTGGAACTCGGCCCTGCACATCTCCACCCATCAAGGAATAGCTTTCCATCTGGGAAAATCCGTAGTCCAGCAGGAGAGTGTGATCGTTCCAATCGTCAGGAGCGTTGAGGGTCACTGCGATCAGAACTGTCCCGTCACGCTCCGCTGCGGAAACCAGGCACCGTCCTGCCTGTTTGGTGTAGCCAGTTTTCACACCGATACACCCCTCGTACTGGGTCAGCAGTTTATTGTGATTTGTGTAGGTCACTCCCTTTACAGGATCCGCAAATTCCACCCTGTAACTACTGCTGGAACAAAGCTCTCGGAACGCTTCGTTTTTCAAGGCCTCCCGAGCTAGAAGCGCCATATCATAAGCAGTGGAATAATGGCCTAGCCCATCGGAGCTTTCCCCGTCCAGCCCTGAGGGCGTGACGAAATGGGTGTTTTTCATGCCAAGCTCCACTGCACGCTGGTTCATTTTCTCCACGAACTCCTCTAAAGAGCCCGCCGAATAAATGGCCGCAGCGTTGGCAGCGTCATTTCCAGAAGCCAGCAGCATGCCCGCCGCGAGACCTGACAGAGAGATCTTATCTCCCGCCATGAGTCCCATGGAAGAGCCTTCCACAGCTACCATTTCCTCGGTGATCTCCACCACCGGATCTTCCAAACGTTCCGCTTCCTCTAAGGTGAGCAGGGCTGTCATAATCTTCGTAGTGCTTGCCATAGGGAGCCGCTCCCGGCTGTCCTTTTCAAAAAGCACCATCCCTGTGTCTGCCGTCATCAAAATGGCGCTCTGAGCGGACACTTCCACCGGAGGGGTAGCCGCCTGGATCGGAGACGCGCTTGCCCCAAAAAGCACTGCGCCTAGGCACAGCGCAATCCATCGCTTAAAAAGTCGTTTCAACACAAATCACCCGCCTCGCAAAAACCTATGCGGGCGGGCGAAACGCTATGCGTTAAAGAGTATCCTCTGTGGGCTTCACAGGGGCATTCTCCAGGGTCTCTTCCTTTGCAGGAGTCTCCTCCTTTTGGAACAAAGAGGTGATCTTGTCCACCACATCCGGCACCTTTTCCAAAGCCCGATCCACAGAGCTGAGGTAGGGCTCGATCTGGAGCACACGCACATGTCCCTCGTGGATGGTGAGGAACGCGATGGGGCTGATGGTAATCCCGGCGCCGCTGCCTCCAGCGAAAAGCCCAGAAGAAGGCTGAGTCTTAGAGGGCAGGTCGGAACCGCCGGACGCGAATCCGTAGCTGACCCGGGAAACGGGGATCACAGTGGTGCCGTCCGGAGTGGTAACCGGGCTGCCGATGACAGTGTTCACGTCCACCATCTGCTTGATCTTGTCCATGGTCACGCCCAGCAAATTGTTCACTTGATTGTCGCTCATTTCGATTCACCCTGTTTTCGCGTCCGCGAAATCCTTTCTTTCTGTTTTTCAGCAGCTTGGAGCTTTCTGAAAAAGGGAAGTGCTCTGTAAAGTAGTATAAGCCCTTCTTTCAATAAAAACAACATTCCAATAGACGCAGCACCAAAAAAATCCACCCGATGGTCCTCTGCGTTATAGTCCAAGTCCACCGTCACTGTTTTTTTGCGGCAAGGAAACAACCCAAACAAGGTCCCGCAAGCAGTGTAAACCACTCCGCAGACTTGGCCGTACAAAATGGCAGCTTGGGCGGCGTCCTCCTTGCCTCCTAAACACACGTATAGGTCAAAGCGTTTTAGCTTTACATGCTTCAGCAGATTCTGAGAAGCGCTTTTCACATCATGAACCAGCTCCTGCAGGGACTGCAAAAATCCTCTGAGACCTTCCTGGTGGAGCAAAGCCTTCAGCTTCTGACCAAGCCCATTTTCAGAAGAGGGCCCTTCAGGCTTCTCTGCACTCGGGGTTTCCTGAGGCGGTGGTTCTTGAGCCTTTTCCCCTGTTAAGGGAAAGGAGAAAAATAAGTATTTCACCGTGACGGAAAAGCTCTCTCGAAACCGCACTTCCAGCCTGACCGGCGCCAACAATAGTGTCACCAGAAGTAATAGGATCACACCTGTCACCAACAGTGGAATCATGGCCTCACCGCCTTTCTAAAAGGTGAGCTGGCCCTCTTGTCCCGAGGGCTCGTCCTCCTCCCGCTGAGGCGGCGGAGGCAGTTCCTCAATGGAGGACAGCTGAAAACAGCGCAGGAAAGTATCGGTAGTGCCGTAAAGCAGGGGCCTGCCGGGGAGTTCCAAACGGCCCCGTTCCTCCAGCAAGTCTTTCTGCATCAAACTGCTGATAACGCCCGAGCAATCCACGCCTCGCACCTGCTCCACAAAAGCTTTGGTCACCGGCTGGTTATAGGCAACTACTGCCAACACTTCCATAGCAGCTTGGGACAAGGGTGTATTCCGTTTCAGATCCAGTACTTCCCGTACCGGCTCCACAAAGGCCGGATTGGTGCAGAATTGGGCGCACCCTCCCAGCCGAAGCAAATGCACACCACTGTTGGGAGTATTGTGCTTTTCCTGAAGGGTGGACACCATCTGCTCGATCACAGAAGTGCGAACTCCAAGCACCTGAGCCACTCGTTCCAGGGAAACAGGCTCTCCGCCGGCAAATAAGATCGCTTCCGTTTTGCCCATCAATTCCTCTTGCTTCAGTGTTTCTCCCCCCAGTCCAACAATCTCACTTCACTATCTTCTCCATCTCCCTCTACTCGGAGACGGCGGTTCTTCACTAGTTCCAACACTGCCAAAAAAGCCGCCACTCGTTGAGAGCGGTCGCTCATCCCAGCAAAGAGTGCTCGGTAGGAGATGGATTTCTTCTTCCAAAGACGCCGCAGGATTCCAATAGCTTGGGATGCCACTGAGACGATCTTCCGAGACACCAAAGCGGAGAAATTCTCCGGCCTAGGTGGCAGCAGACTTCTACCCTTCCCCCAAGCGGACACCAGCGCCTGAGCGATCTCCCTTGGGTCGTGGATACGCTTGTAAGTAGTATCCACTGGCAAAGGCTCTGCTGGCCGAGTCAGCAGGTCAAACGTACATTGCCGTGCTAACTTGATGGCAGCTTTTTTACATTGCTCGTATTCCAGCAGCTGACCAGTAAGCTCCGCCCGAGGATCTTCTTCCTCTTCATGGCGAGGCAGCAGAGACGCTGCCTTGATCTGCACTAATCGTGCCGCCATTTCCAAAAACTCGCTGGCAACATCCAGATTCTCTTCCCGCATCAGAGCGATCTGCTCCATGTACTGGTCTAACAGTTCCGCTATGGGGATATCATAAATGTCCAGCTTGTTTTTGGTGATAAGGTTCAACAGCAGGTCCAGAGGTCCATCAAAGACCTCCAGATGATATTCCAGTTTCTCCATACCTTACAGAACCCCAAACAGTTTAAAGGGGGCTTCCGCTAAGGTAAAGATGATCCTGGCGAAAAAGCTCTGAGCTGTCCCCAGAGGTCCAGAAAGAGAACCGGAAAGAAGCAGGAAAAACATTACCATCACAAACACGTTCTGATAACGGTAATAGGTCTGAATAGCCCGATTGCTGAGGAACGCCGCCACGATCCGGGAACCGTCCAGAGGCGGCATGGGGATCAGGTTGAACACAGCCAGCGAAATGTTGACCACTACATAGTAATATAGGACATTGAACACAAAATTAGTCAACCAGTTGTAAGGGGCAAAAGCCTCCATCAGAGCCACTAGAAATGCGCCCACCAGTGCCGCGATCAAGTTGGAGACCGGCCCCGCCAACGCGGTAATGGCCATATCCCTTCGGGGGTTTTTAAAATACCGACTGTCCACCGGCACGGGTTTTGCCCAGCCAAAGCCAAACAGGATCAACGCCAGCGCGCCCATGGGATCCACACTGGCAAGGGGGTTAAATGTCAGCCTCCCTTCCAATTTCGCCGTGGGATCGCCCAATTTATTGGCAACCCATCCGTGGGCAAACTCATGAAGAGGCAGAATACACAGGATTACGAACACGATGGAGATCACTTGGGCGAGCACGCCCCAGACATCCACCTGCTGACCGTTCAGCAGGCTGCGAATCACGCTAAAAAACATAGGGCACCTCCTTTATCATAGTGGATTATACCCTATTTCAGGAAAAAACTCAATTCTTTTAAAAAAAAACTTGCATTTCCTCTCAGAATCTGCTATAATTCTTATCGTTGCAAATTTGGAGTTATTTCGCTTTTAAGGAGGTGCAGATATGGCAAAATGTGATTTCTGCGGCAAGGACGTGTCCTTTGGCATTAAGGTTTCCCACTCCCATCGTCGTTCCAACCGGACTTGGAAGCCCAACATCAAGCGTGTGAAGGCTGTCGTCAACGGCACTCCCAAGCGCGTGTACGCCTGCACCCGTTGCTTGCGTTCCGGCAAAGTGACTCGAGCTGTCTAAGCTCTGTCGCACCGGATCACCACGGCTTAAGAAATGAGGGGCCATTCCCATGTAGGGAATGGCCCTTTTTCTTTGTCTTTTTTCGTTTTTAAATCAACCGAAAGGCTTCTCCCCAGTGAGGGCGGTCAGATCCCCTTCCATAAAATCGGCCAGGATCTTCCCTGCCACGCCCACAGCTTCCCCGTAAAGTTCGAAAAAGCTCTGGCTGGAACCCTCACTGCCCCAAGGCTGGTTTTGAAGATTGGCGTAATCGATCCCATCGTTTTCCGTGAGAGGTACGATATGGCTTCCGATGGAGCTGGGCTTTTTCCTTTCCAACAGCTCAAACAATCGCTTCTTTAAACCGGTCCGGTCCGTGACCAGAGAAAAGACATAGTGGGTGTCGTTGGTAGCCTGGAACAATCCAGCTTCCGACACATCTTCCCCATAAAGGGACAAAAACACCTGATGGTACAGGTGGGCGATCTTTCGCTGCACAGCCTCGTTTTTCGGGAACATCTTTCCCAAGGATACTTCTGAAGGCAGCTTTCCCGTCTCCGAACGAAGTACGATTGCATCCAGGGCAGACTCCACTTCCCCGTGCATGGTGGACGGATTCTCCCAAGAGCGTTGGGAGGCCAGCTTTTTTGCAAGCCAGTTGATGTAAGGGTGGGCAGTGCAATCCAGAGAATAGTGGCATACAAAACCCTCTATGTAAGAACGGTACACCGGGTCGGGATGCTCTTTCAGGAACTCTCTCAAAGCGCCCAACACCTTAGAAGGCGTCTCCCGATGGAGCCGGTCGCCATACTCTCTGAGGGACGGCCCCTTCCACATGGGCAGGAACCGATGGCAGAAAAAGAAATCCGGCCCCTGGGCTCCCCAAGCATAGGCACAAGGATCCAAAGACGCTTTCTCCTCAAGATCCTCCCGTACACGCTGAGCGAAACAATAATGAGTCAAACAGGCGGGCATATAGTCATCTCCTTTGCAAAAGAGTCAAGTTTACTTTGGTGAAAAAGGTTCGATCCATGGGAAGGCTTCTACCAAGTCGTTTGGGAAAGGGCTTCCCACAGTCAGATCCACCCCCAACGGCGGGCAAAGAACAGATAGATTCCCGCAATGAAGCGCCTGCCGAAGGATCTTTTCTCGAGAGCCGCCATACAGGTCGTCTCCCGCCAGTGGATGGCCCCTCCCGCCAGTGGATGGCCCAGATAAGCCATGTGCACCCGGATCTGGTGGGTGCGTCCCGTCTCCAGACGGAACTCCAAAAGCGTGTGGCCGTCCCCGACCGCCAATGCTTTCCAGTGGGTCACGGCACGCTGTCCCCCTTCCCCACATTGACGAAGGATCTTGCTGCCCGGTGCCAGACCAATAGGCGCGTCCACAGTCCCTTCTCCACATAGCTTGCCCTGACAGACAGCGTAGTAACGCTTTTCCACCTGGGCGGAAGACGCCGCCACACGGTGCTTTCCAATGGCCAGCGCCCCGCTGGTATCCCTGTCCAGACGGTACAGAGGTCGGAACGCTGGTGACTGCATAGTTTGTTTGTAATAATAGGCCACACGATTCAGCAAACTGTCCCTATCATGGCCGGGAGAAGGATGGACCGGCATCTGGGGCGGTTTATCCACCACCAGAAAGTCCTGGTCCTCCCAAAGGATGGCCAAAGGTCCTTCCACTGGCTCGTAACTGACAGTTTCCTCTGGAAAGCGCAGCTCCAGCACATCTCCGGCAGAAAGAAGGTCCACGCTGCGGCAGGGCAGGCCGTTTTTCAAAAGGCCTTCTTCCGTCTGCTTCTGCTTTACAAGTACCCGGGCAGAAAGGCCCAAATAACGCCGGAGGAATTCTTTTACAGGACGGCCCTCCCACTGAGAAGGCACAGTGTAGGAAACAGAACGTCTCACTTGTTTCGGGTTGCCAGAGAACGAGCCAGTTCTCTCAGAAAAGCAGTGTCTCCGGAAAAAGCGTTTAGGGCTTCCTCAGCTTGAGCAGTAAAACTTTCCACCAACCGCTGCGCTTCCTCGACCCCCAAAAGAGACACGTAATTGCGCTTGTCATGGGCGGAATCCATTCCCACGTTTTTGCCCAGAGTGGCCGCATCTCCCAGCACATCCAGGATATCGTCCCGGATCTGGAACGCCATTCCGATCCCTTCCGCGTAACGGCGAGCGTTTTGGAGAGCCTCTTCCCCTGCTCCCGCAGCCGCGCAGCCCATTTGACAAGCAGCGGAGATCAGAGCCACGGTCTTGCCCTCATCCATCTCCCGCAGGAGATCCAAGTCCACGTCTTTGCCCTCAGAATCCAGATCAATGCACTGGCCGCCCACCATACCAGCGGAACCGGCGCACTGGGCCAGGATCTTCGCACCACGCACCGCGTCAGCACTGGGTCCGGCAAACTCTAAAGCTGTCTCAAAGGCCTTGGTCAAAAGGCCGTCTCCCGCCAGAAGAGCCATTGCCTCACCGTAGACCTTGTGATTGGCAGGTTTGCCCCGGCGCAGATCATCATCATCCATGCAGGGCAGATCATCGTGGATCAGGGAATAAGTGTGAACCATCTCCACTGCGCATGCAAAGGGCAGCGCCATTTTAGGTTCCCCGCCGCAAAGACTGCAAAACGCCAAGGTCAGCACCGGACGGATCCGTTTTCCGCCCAAAAGCAGACTGTACCGCATGGACTCCTCAACCAAAGCATTGCGAGCCTCTCCCGCTGGTGCAGGCATGGCGTGTTCCAGTGCTTCTTCCACTTGGGACAGGTAGTTTTCAAAGAGCTCCTTCATATTGTTCCTCCTGGCTTACCTTGGTCAGTTCTGTCACCTGCTGTTCCGCTTTATCCAGAAGCTGGTAACACTGAGCAGAGAGCTTGGCCCCTTCCTCAAACAGTTTCATGGAACTTTCCAAGGACTCTTCCCCGCTTTCCAGCTTTTCCACGATCTCCTGAAGCCGCTCCATGGCTTCCTCAAATTTCAGTTTTTTCGCGGGCAAAATTTATTCCCCCTTATCTAGGATCTGGGCGGAAAGAGATCCCTCCGCCAAACGGATACTGACTCGTTGACCCGGGTCTACTTCCGATGCTTTCCGGACCACGCCTTGCTCTCCCATCACCACGGCATAGCCACGGGAAAGCACCTTCAAGGGACTCAGCGCATCCAAAGTGCCAGAAAGCACCGCCAGCCGCTTTTGCTCCCTTTCCAACCGGCGCTGAAGCCCATTTTCCAGGCCCACAGCCAGGTCGTTTACTTTTTCTCTCCTCTTTAGGAGAAATTCTTGAGGCGAAGCCAGTGGGGAATCCTGCACCAACAGGTCCAGGCTCTGCCGAAGGTATTCTATCAGCTTGGGGCCTTCTTCCCGGAAATATCTTTGATAAGTTGTCACTTGAGAGAGCTGCTCCCTCCAATCGGGGGTACACAGCTCCGCCGCAGCACTGGGCGTAGGTGCCCGTAGATCCGCCACAAAGTCACAAATAGTAAAATCCGTCTCATGGCCCACTGCTGACACTACCGGGATAGAACAGCCAAACACCGCCCGGGCAACGGACTCATCATTAAAGGCCCACAGGTCCTCCAAGGAACCGCCGCCTCTGCCCAGGATGATCACATCACAAGCCTTTTGACGATCCATCTCTCGAAGGGCTTCCACGATCTGCCCCGGCGCCTGCTCCCCTTGGACCAGCACCGGTGCCAACACGATCTTCGCTAATGGCCAGCGGCGAGCAGTGATCTGCAAGATATCTCGGACGGCTGCCCCTGTGGGCGAGGTGATCACCCCGATCCGCTCCGGGTACGCGGGGATAGGCCGTTTGTGCTCCTGCAAAAACAGGCCCTCTTCCGCCAAGCGTTCTTTCAGCTGCTCAAATGCCAAGCTCAAAGCGCCCACGCCTTCGGGCTGCATGTCTTCCGCATAGAGCTGGTACTGTCCCGATGGCTCATATACAGAAATTCTTCCCCGGATGAGCACCTTCATGCCGTCTCGGGGACGAAATTTCAAACGCCGGGCAGCGGAAGAGAACATCACCGCTTTCAGCACCGACTTATCATCTTTCAAAGAGAAGTACAGATGCCCGGACCGGTAATGGTCAGTGAAGTTGGATATTTCCCCGGAAATCAAAACGCTCTGCAGCCGTCCATCTCCCTCGATAAGGGATTTGATAAAGAAATTCACCTGGGATACGGTGAGTATGGTATTCCTCATCCATCCCACCTCTTTCTCCATGCCAAGATCGCCACTCCAGCAGCATTGTCGGAAGAAAACTCCGGAGCAGCGAAGTGACCGCCGTACTTTTGGCCCAACCGCTGCCATAACAGAGAATTGGAGCACACGCCCCCAGAAAACACCACCGGCAAATCTCCCAGCTCTTCCAGCAGCTTGCCACACATCTTGTCCAACACCAAAGCGATTGCCTCTAAACAGAATCGGGCGATCTTTTCCGGCGGCTCTCCCTTATCCAACAGTGCTTTGCACTGGTTCTCGATCCCGGAGAGAGAGCAGTCACAGCCTTTCAGAACCGGGCGATAGGTGAGTTTTCCTTCCCACTGCAAAGCCAGTTTTTCCAGCGCGGGACCGCAGGGAAAGGGCAGCCCCAGCATAATCCCCACCCGGTCCACCGCCTGACCGGCTTTTAAGTCCAGCGAACGGGCAACCAAGTTCACTTGGGGCATAGCGTCCTCCCCAGGCGTAACGAAAAGCGCCTCCGTAGTACCGCCGGAAACATGGAAAGCCAGAAACTTCCGCTCTAGCAGCTCCAGTTTTCCCGCAGAATACAGAGCCGCAGCAATATGTCCCTGCTGGTGGGAAAACTCCTCCACCGGCACACCCCAAGCTTTCCCCAGAAGGTGGGCGGTATTTTTGCCCACTAGAAAACAGGGCATATAGGAGTCCTTCTCCGTGGTGGGGGACACCGACACGCCGATGGCTTTAGGCGGTTCTTCCAGACTCTCTAAAATGGGACCCAACACCTCCGGCAGCTGCCGCACATGATGGAACACCGCGTCACTTTGCCGTAACCCCTTTTCCCCTGGCTTTACCGGCAAGAGTTTCTTGCGGTTTTCCAGCACATGCCCCTCCCCGTACAGCGCAGAAGAGGTTGTATAGTTACTGGTGTCAATGCCCAAAAAGCGGTCACTCATGGGACTTGTCCTTTTCGTCCGCAGGCAGGGATTTAGAGACAGAAGCCAACACGCCGTTGATATAGGCGGCATCATCTTTTCCGCCGTAGACTTTCGCTAACTCTACTGCCTCATTGATGGACACGCTGTAAGGGATAGACTTTTCCCACAGCATTTCGTACACTGCCAACCGGAGCAGCGCCAAAGCCACCTTGGAAAGCCGCCGCAGGCTCCAGCCCCGGATATGCTTTTCGATGACTTGATCGATCTCCTCTCGATGTTCCTCCACACCCAAAGCTTCCCGTTCTCCAAAGTCGTTGGGCACCAGATCCCGCGCTTCCGCTGCGTTGTGAAGAATGCTGTCCATAGACTCCTCGCGCACAGTCTGTTCGAACACCAGAATAAACGCCTGTTCCCTTGCTTCCCGTCTCGTCATAGAGTCAACCTCCCAGAATCATAAAAAAGGCCCGCCGTTTCCACGGTGAGCCTTTGCAAACATTAGAACCCTTTCTTGATTGCGTTTTCAAGCTGCACCTGCGGTGGGCACGTCGCGCACACGGCTTCGCCGTCTGTGCTTTTTCCTGCCCCATAGCCGGGATCTCCCAGTTTTAGGGCAGGCACACCGCGCCTTCCGTTAACTGCTGCTATTATAACACAACCGTTTGAGAAAACCAACTAGTTTGTGCCGATGATTTTGATTTTGTCGGCTGTCAAGCCGGTTTGCTCGATAACGATTTCTTGGACGATCAAGGTATCCGCTTCCTCCACAGTCCCCGCGATGACCACACTGCATTCCTCCGCGTTGATATAGGCCACGCAGTCGCTGTAACCCTTTGCCTCCAGCAGGCTCTCCACGTTGGACTCATCCAAAATGTTCTGGGCAATCGCAGAAGCCTGGTCCACTGCCTGCTGTTTGGCCTCGCTGTCTGAATCCACGCTGTTAAGTACTTCGTCCAGCAGCTCCAGGGCTTCGTCCCGAGAATTCTGCCGGTCCACTCTGGCTTGGGAAAGAACATCCGTGGAAGCGGTTTCTGCGGAACCATCGGATTCCAAGTCGTCATTGACGGTCTCCACATAGGTGTTGTTCACCAGCTGTGCCGCTCCTAACTGACTGGTCTCTGAGGCGGAATCTCCTACCGGCAGGTGATTGGTTCCGGCGAATTGCCAGTTCAAGTATACCGCTGCTCCCAAAGCCAATACCAAAGAAGCCAGTACAAGTTGCTTTTTGCCAAATTTCATGGTCGATCCCTCCAAGAAGTTTTTTCTCATCGTTCTCTGTCTCCGGGCTATCCGCTCCCGGTGACGCACACCTTTGTCGAGGAAACATCCAACGCGGTGCACACTGCCGAAAGGAGCTTTTCCTGGACCAGCGGATTACCGGCAAACCGGCTCACTACCACTACGCCTTGGATCCCCGGTTGGGTCTGGGTCACCGTGAGAGCATACTGATTGCCTTGGGCGTCCTCCATGAGGATGTGGGATGATTCCCTCTCCTCAGAGGAGGCACCCTCCTCCTGCTGGGTGCTCCGCCGCTCATCGGATGCGTACTGACTGCGGCCATTGTCCTCCAAAGTGACCACCACCGTGGGGTTTTCCTCCCCGGTAATCGCGGTCACAATCCGGCAAAGGTCCGCTTCCAGCTGCTGGCGGTAGCTCTCTGTATCGCTGCTGGAAGAAGTCTCCACAGCAGGATCCTCATCGCCGCCAGGCTCCCAGAAAGAGGAAAGCCCGATCAAAGCGATGCCGCAGATCCCCAAAAGCACCACCAGCTTTAAGGATTTTTCTTTCCGAAACAGTCCCATAAACGACTGTTTCCATTGGGCAAAGTCCATTCTTTCTCCTTTCCAGGGCGTTAGCCATCTGTTTTCACTGTGACACGTACCTCCTCTCCCAGCACATTGCGGAGCAGAACTTCCGCCCGCTCCCCCTCGCTGGGATAGGTGAAAGCAGCCGCCACCTCAGTCAATACTATGCTGCCTTCCTCATTTCTATCTGTCAAAACGAGGATTTCTTTTGCTTCTAATCCCGCTGTGGCCAAA